>DASSZB010000142.1:0-5213 GCA_035702935.1 Dehalococcoidia bacterium | reverse complement strand
CAGACCCCCTTTGGGGACGGCCACCCCGGCCGGGAACACGCCCCGACACAACCCGTGAAGGATCTGACATTTGCACCGGCGATACGCTCCGTGCGCGTGGCTAGTCGCGCACAAGTGCCGGCGCCAGATCCTTCGCGTCTTCAGTTTCGAGGCTATTGAAATCTGCGAGTGTGGCTCCCAACTAGCCCGCGAAGAAGGGCTCAGGATGACACCGTGACGAGGACGCTAGACTATGTCGTCCCACAAATCGCGGCGCTGGGGGTTGGCCTGCCTGACCAGCGCCTCCTTGCGGCGCCGGACCCAGCCCTTGATCTGCTTCTCGCGCGCTATGGCCTCATAGATGTCTCCGTAAAACTCGACGTGGACGAGGCGGGTTATGTGATAGCGCCGGGTGAAGCCGGGAACCGCACCGTGCCGGTGCTGATCCACGCGGCGGACGAGATCGTTGGTGACACCGACGTAGAGGGCGCCGGAGCGGTTGGCCATGATGTAGACGGCGTACTCGGCCATGGCTGAAGGGTGAGGTCGACGTCGAGTCGACGCAAGATGTAAGTGGCACAAAGTGGCCGTCGCGAAGAGTCTCAGGCGCCAGATCCTTCGCGTCTTCAGTGCGAGGCTGTTGCCGGTTGCATCCGTGGCTCCTGATTGACCCGCGAATTTGGGCTCAGGATGACACCAATCAGGTAATTGCCACCACATCCCCGACGCGCAGCATGCCCGGTTGTTCGACTGCGGCGTAGACGCCAACGTTGCCGCTGTTGTGGCGGTTGGCGGTGCGAAGGATCTCGGGGTCGTTGGGGAGGCCGTGGTGGGGGAGGGTGGTGGCGGCGCAGCGGTGGGTGCGCATGAAGATCCGTAGGCGGACCTCGGGGCCGATGGCGGGGGTCTTGCCGAGCCAAGTCTCTTCCAGGAAGCCGGTCTCGCCGGGGGCGTCGAGGACGAGGTTGGGGCGGAAGCGGCGGGGGTCGTAGTCGCCGGCGGGGTAGAGGGTGCGGAGGTGGGCGAGGGTGGCGGTGGTGACGAGGTGGAGGGCGGCGAAGTCGAAGAAGGGGTTGACCAAGGGGAAGTCGACCGTCTCCTCGAGGTCGACGGCGTCGAGGCCGGGCTTGACGGCCTCCAGCTTCAAGTCTTCGGGTTTCACTGAGACGAAGCGGACGGGCTTGCCGAGGGCCTCGCTGAGACGGGCTTCGAGATCCGCGTCCGTTGCCGTGGCAGGCGTGCCGCCGGGGAAGAGGATGAGGGGTGGGGGCAGGGCGGTGTCTTCGCCGGGCGGGTACATGGCGCTGAACTCGTAGAGGCGTTTCCACTTGTGGGGGATCTTGGCGCTGCCAACACGGTTCTCGGCGGGATCGATGACGGCGTAGGCGCGGTCGCCGACGACGCCCCGGGCGTCGATGGCGATGGCGTCGAGGTCCTCGCCGAGCATGGACTTGACGGGGTAGCGGTAGAGGCGGGCGACGGTGATGGACATGGGAGGATTATAGGGGATAGGAAGAAGGAAGGAGCACGGCCTACTGGCTACTGGTTAGTGGCGATATGATGGGGGCGCCATGGTGATGAATCCCGAGAGGTATACGGAAAACGCGCGGAAGGCGCTCTGGGCGGCGCAGGCGGAGGCGGTGGCGCGGAAGCAGAACTTCGTGGGCACGGAGCACCTTTTGCTGGGCCTGCTGCGGCAACTGGACTCCACGGCGGCTCGCGCCCTGACGGCGCTGGGGCTGAAGCCGGAGCAGATACAACAGGCGGCATCGCCGGTTACCGCCGGCGCCGGTGACCCGCCGGGGAAGTCCCAGATAGGCTTCAGTCCGCGGGCGCGGAAGGTGATGGAGTACGCGGAGGAGGAATCGCAGGAGCTTGGACAGGCGCTGGTGGGCAGCGAGCACATACTGCTGGGCCTCGTGCGTGAGGAAGGCGGCATCGGAGGACAGATCCTGCGAACGCTGGGGATCACGCTCGACGCGGCGAAGGACGACGTGCGCCGGCTGATCCGGGCAGGGGTCCACGAGCACGCCGGGGCAGCGATTATCGACGGCAAAGCGATCGCGGATCAGGTGCGGGGGGAGGCCAGGGAGCGGGCGCTCGCACTGCACGAACGGGGGGTCATCCCGGGGCTGGCGCTGGTGCTGGTGGGAGAGAACCCGTCGTCGATGTCCTACGTACGGTCGAAGGGAGACGCGGCGGAACAGGCGGGGCTGTACTCGGACACGTTCCGCTTCCCGGAGAGCGCCAGCGAGGAGGCAGTGACGTCGCGGGTCCTGGAGCTGAACAGGGACCGCCGGTTCCACGGGATCCTGGTGCAGCTGCCGCTGCCCAAGCAGATGCGGGAAGACCTGGTGATGAACTGCATCGACCCGGCGAAGGACGCGGACGGGGTAACGGCAGCGAACCTGGGACACCTTCTGCGGGGCGAGCCGTGCCCGTGGCCGGCGACGCCGGCAGGTGTCATCGAACTGCTGCACCGGACGGGGAACCCGCCGGCCGGGAGGCATGTGGTGATTTGCGGACGCTCGAACATCGTGGGCAAGCCGCTGGCGGGGATCCTGATGCAGAAGAACGAACGGGCGAACGCGACGGTGACGATGTGCCACACAGGGACGACGAACCTCGCCCACCACACGCGGCAGGCGGACATCTTGATCGCGGCAATGGGTGTCCCCGGGGCGATCACCGCGGAGATGGTAAAGCCGGGGGCGGTAGTGATCGACGTGGGGAATAACTGGGTTGAGGACGCGAGCCGGAAATCGGGCCGGCGGCTGGTGGGAGACGTGGACTATCACTCCGTGCGCGCCGTGGCTTCGGCGATAACGCCGGTGCCGGGCGGTGTGGGGCCGATGACGGTGGCGATGCTGATCTCGAACACTGTTTGGCTGGCCGAGAGGTATGGGTAGCTGACAGCTGACAGCCGGCAGCTAGTCGAGGGGGCCGATGAAAGAGGGGCCGGTGGTGGGGACGCAGGTGGTGTCGGGGGCGGCTGAGGGGTTTTCCCAGAAGGCGGTGACGAGGGCGGTGGCACAGTCGTCGCCGGGAGCGACACCGTGGCCGGCGTTCGGGAACTCGACGTAGTGAGAGTTCGCGAGGTCTGAGGCGGCGGCCTGCGCCCAGGCGGGAGGGGTGACGGGGTCGTAGGCGCCGGCCAGGACGAGGGCCGGGATATCGCTCGTGACGGGGGCGTTTTCCGCCGGGTCCGCGCCCGTCTCGGCGCCGGTCCAGGTGCGGCAGACGTCCAGCACGAGCGTTGTATCGTCAGCTCCACCGTAGCGGGCGAGATCGGGGTTGCGGCCGGCGGCGGCGCCAGCGTCTTCGGGGTTGCTGAAGGGCGCTTCGTCATTGCACTCGACGGAGAGGTACATGCCGATGCTGAGGAGGTCGGACTCCGCGAGGCCAGTCGAGGCGAAGAGGGCAGCCAGCTCAAAGTTGCCATCGCGGACGTCGTAGACCATGCGGGGGAGCAACGGGAGGGCCTCGGTGAGGTAGAGACCCTGGACGAGCACTTCCAACAAGGCTTCGCCGTCGAACTGGACGAGCTGGTAGCGGGCGTTGAGCGGGTTCTGGAGGGGAACCTCCACCGGCTGTTGCTCGAGCGCGTCCACCTGCTCGTAGAAAACGGTTTCCAGGTCGGGGTAATTTGCGGCGCATACAGGGTCAGCGGAACAGCTGTCGAAGAGGAGGCGGAGAGAGCGCGCGGTGTTGTCGAGGTTCTCCGTGAACAGGTTGACCTGGAGGGGATAGACAGAGTCCAGCACGGCGCTGCGGACGCCCTCCGGGAAGTCCCGCATGACCGTGAGGGCGAGGCGGGTACCGTAGGAGATACCGAAGAGGTTCCACTGTTCGTAGCCCAGGACACGGCGAAGGTCCTCAACATCGGCGGCATTCTCGACGCTGTTGTAGGCGGAGATGTTGGCGCCGCGAGAAGTGAGGTCCCGGAGGCACTCCTCCGTTGCGTCGAGTGCCCGGCGCCGGTATTCCTCCGGAGCCAGGTCTTCACCCAGGACCGTGTAAAAGAACGGCTTCAGGCTCGGACATTCCAGCGACGGACTGGAGGAACCGACGCCCCGCTGATCGAAGAAGACGAAGTCGTGGTTCTCGAGGAATGGTTCGAACGCCGGGAGGACGTATTGGAGGGAGGCGATCGTGTTCCCGCCGGGCCCTCCGTCGAGGTAGAGGACGGGGCCGTCGTCCGATTCAGCCCCGGTGCTCTCGATAACTGCGACCTGGAGACGGATACGGCGGCCGTCCGGATGGTTGCGGTCCTCCGGGACGGCGAGCATCCCGCAGCGGCTTTCGTACTCGCCGGGCACGTAGAAGGGGCAGTCGCCTTCCTCGAAGGTGGCCGGGGCGATGGTGATGGAAGGCGATGGCGAGGAGGGAGAGGCAGCGCCGGAGCGCGGATTGTCGTTGTCATCTCCGCAGGACGCGGCGACTAACCCGGCAACCACGAGGGCAGGGACAACAAGCAGAAGGTGTCGCATGCCTGATATGAAGGTTACCCCTGCCAGGGAGCAGAAACCAGTCCTCCGCCACCCGGGAACCAGCGGCCGGGGGCGGTTGTATAGATGGCAGATTCTCGAGAGGAGGTCTGTCATGCGAAGATTTGGCTTACTGGTTGCGGGCGGGGTGCTGGCGATAGTCCTTATGGCAGCCGGACACCCAAACGGTGCAGCGGCCGGCGGCGGGTGTCATGAGCCGGGCGCGAAGGAGGCCACAGACGCGACCGGTTCGGCGGTGGAGATGGGAAACTGCGCGTTCGGCCCCACTGTGCTCCGGATCGAGCCGGGAGCGCAGGTGACGTGGACGAATAAGAGCGAGGCCGTCCACTCGGTCACGGGCCTGAGCGGAGGCTGGGGCGATACGAAGGAGCTGCTGCCGGGAAACGCGGTCAACTACTCGTTCGACGCTAATGGGACTTACCCGTATTCCTGCGTCCTGCACCCCGGAATGGTGGGGGCCGTGGTGGTGGGTAATGGCGTCACGAGCGACGTGCGGGCAGGCGCAGCGGTGAGGCAGGTGGCGGACGCAGGTCCGATCGCCGGGGATGATGTACCGGCGGAAGCGGCGTCCGATGATTCGGGTGGCGCGAGTGCGACGCTGGCCGGACTGCTGGCGGGCGTCGCAGGGCTGCTGGCGGGCGCCTTTGGGGGCGCCGTCCTGATGAGGCGGCGCGGCATGCCTGGTTAGGAGCCGCCAGGCTTAAGAGCCTGGCCCGCGAGGGGAGG
>DASSZB010000078.1:0-2556 GCA_035702935.1 Dehalococcoidia bacterium | reverse complement strand
GTGCTTGCCCGCTGGGTGCTGATACTGGCGGTTGCTGTCTCCGGGCTGGTGATTTTCCTCGGCTTCTCGATGTTTAGCATCGGGTCTGCAGAGGTAACGGATGAGGTCATGGACGAGGAAGAGGTACTCCTGGAGGAGTACCTAGGCCTGAGCGATGAGGAGGCGCGGCAGGAAGCCGAGGAGGCCGGCACCGTCGTTGAAGAAGAAGACACGGAGGAGGGGCACGCATGAGCAACGGAGCGCCGAGCAAGGCGGAGCTGCTGGAAGCGCTGCGATCGTCCGGAAAGATGGCCCTGGATACGCTGCAGGCGCTGCCCGGGGAGAAATGGACCGAAGGGCGTTACGAGAACGGCTGGAACGCGCGCGACATCCTGGCGCACCTGTCGTCGATTGAGTGGGCTTACCCGAAGCTCATAGACCTCGCCCGCGGAGTGACGCCGGAAAAAACGCCTGTCCCGCAGCAGGCCGTCACGCCGCCGCCGGGCGGGGGAACGCCCCAGATCCTGAACTACAACGAGCGCCAGGTCGCCAAGCGCGCGGACGCGACCGTTGAGCAGTTGCTCGGGGAGTTCGAGCAGAACCGAGCGGCCACGATCGCCGCCGTTGAGTCGGCGGAGGAGCCGCTTTTCGGTGTAGAGGTGACTTCTGCCGGAGGCGCGAAAGGTCCGCTTTCGGCGGTGATGAACTTCGTCGCCGTGGAGCACGTGAAGATGCACGTGCGCGACATCACCGGGGGCTAGCCGGTTGCCGGGCCAAGAGCCCGGCCCGTGCTGGGTCTAGAAGTCGGCGTCTGACGGGCGTTCGCGCTCGATTATCCCGGCGCCCTTGATGCGGGCCAAGAAATATACGTCCGCTTCGTTGTAAGCATCCTGCACCAGCTTGATGGCGTAGCCCCAGATCTCCTTGATCTCCTCCGCGTCATCGGTGTTCGAGACGATCCAGAGATGGGCGTCTTCGTGCTCGTCGCGAGGAGTCTCGAAGTCCAGTCGCACGGTCACGCCGGGGAATTCCCGGGTGATGTCCTCGATGATCTGCGCTGCGGCGTGCTCGGTCTCTGCGCGGCTGGCCATACCGCCTAGAGGATAGCGGAGAGGCGGCGCCGGAGTCGAAGTCGGGGCATGGGGTGAGATTCGATTCAGGATTCGGCCGCGATAATTTGTCCAATGGCGAGCGACGGAAGACCGCTGCTACACCCGATAAACAATGCGAAGGGGCTGGATGGTGAGATCAGGATGGGCCGGCGGTCTGCGATGGGTCGTATTTATCATAGCGATATTGATTCCCGCGTTCGCCTGGGTGGCGCCGATGGCGTTTCACAGGCAGGTCCCGCCGCCGCCTTCGAAGACGGCCTCAGCATTGCGTGTCAAGCGGCTGGCCCCCCCGTCTCCGACGGTCGCAGGATGGACCACGCCGGCAGCGGCCACGCCGACCCCCGCGCCGACACCTCTCATTACGCCCCCTCCCCCCACAGAGCCGCCGGTGCCGGCACCGCAACCGCCGGCACCGACGGCTCAGCCGGTCCCTCCGCCCGCCGCGCCGGTGGGACTTGCGGCCAACGTGGAAGCGGTGATCAACAGCGAAAGGTCGGCCAGAGGACTGCCGCCGCTGAGCGCTAATCCCTCCCTGACCCTGGCCGCGGAAAAGTACGCCGCCCTGCTCCTTTCTCAACCGGACCCCTTCCAGCTCAGTCACGACTTGAACGGTACGGTGGGCGATCGCGCGCAGGCCGTGGGCTACTACGGCGCCGTCGGCGAGGTCCTGGCGATGGCGCCCGGTGGCACAGCGGAGGGGATTGTGCAGATGTGGCTGAGTAGTCCCGGTCACGCGGCTATCATCATGGGTGGGACCTACGTGGACATCGGTATGGGTTGCGCCACCGGTCCCCACACTTCGGCAGACGGGTCAGTCTGGCAGATCGCCGTTTGCGCCGGCATGCTGGGCTACTAGGGCGCGCGCGACCGGCCGCAATTGTGCCTGTCCGGGGACCGTGGACGTGTCCTGGACACGTCAGATGAGCGGAACTGCCCCCATGGTCTGCTAGAATCCGCCGTGTGGCAGACCCGGCCTTCGATCCCAATGACCTCCTGCGCGTGACGCGCATGCTCGAAGGCGGGCTCAGGGATGAGTTGGGAGACGTCTCGGTCTCGCGCGGGCCAGAGCGCGTGGGCCACGGGCTGGACACGTACATCTACGGCTTCAACCTGGCGGGCGATGGACTTCCTCCGGCCTGGGAGCGCCCACTCATCCTGCGCGTCTTTGCGCCGCACCAGGAGGAGAAAGCGAGGCGCGAGGCCGGTGTGCAGGATTTCCTGTCACGGGCGGGATTTCCGGCCCCACGGCCGCTTTTCGTGGCCGGCCCGGATAACTATGCCGGTTGCCCTTTCATGATCATGGAGCGAGTCCCCGGCTCGCCGATGCTGGACCGCTTCAAGAACCCCATGGCGATACCGGGGCTCCTACGCCGGATGGCCCTGCTCGAGGTGCGGTTGCACAAGTTGCCGCTGGAGGGTTGTCCACTTCCGTACAAGACGTCCCTGGTGGACCGGCAACTGGCTG
>DASSZB010000418.1:0-3423 GCA_035702935.1 Dehalococcoidia bacterium | reverse complement strand
GCGATCTCGACGGCGAGCCACTTGTCGAGCTTGTTCTCCTCGGACCAGACGCGGGCCATGCCGGGGCGGGTGTAACGCTCGATCACGGGACGAGCCTGGGCGCAGGCATCTTGATTGATGCGAGGTTAGGAGTTGATGGTTTCAGAGAGATCTTTGCGTTTTCGGGGTTTTGCCGTCCCTGGGCAGGCCCAGGATGAGCGGAGATCGGGCCGAAAATCTTGATTGTTGTGGTCATGAATGTCTTCATGATTGTCTTTCGGTCCGGGGTAGGTGAAGTCGGGGCGGCGGTCTGCTTCACGAGCCCATCTTATGGCATGCGGACGAGAGGCGGAAGTAGTGGGTGGCATTTGACGGCCCGTAGGCGATATCAGGCGACTACGTCCTACCGTATGGAGAGTCTTGGGGTCTGCGGGGCGCCGCGGGCGCAGCGCGGGCAGCGGCGATCGCCATGCTCAGTGCCCCTTATGGGGCTAGCGTGTACGGCGCCGCCACACGTAGAACCCTCCAGCCGCCGAAACCAACGCGATGGCAATGGCGCCTGCCGCGATCCACGGAGTCGCGTTCCCGCCGCCGTCAGCTCCCTCTTCCACGCTCGGGGCTGGCGTTGTTGCCGGTGACGGTGTAGGCGCAGTTGTTAGAAGAGGTGTCGCCGTCGGCGTGGGCGATGGCTCTTCCGTCGGCGCGATTGTAGGCGTCGGTGTGGCAGGCTGGGCCGCAGGGGCCGGGGTCTGGGTGGGTGGGGGCACCTTGACAACCACTGCTGCCCGCATGAAGGGCGGGTGGAAGACGCAGTAGTAGAGGTACCGCCCCGGTGTGTCAAACGTGAACGAGAAGCTGCCGCCGGTATTCAGGCCGCCGGAGTCGAACAGCGGGCTGCTTGTGGGCGAGTCACAGGATTCGCCGCAGTGGGTGACGGTGTGGCCCTCAGTGCCCGCGTCATAGGTCCAGCGGACAGTGTCGCCGACCGAGATCATGGTCTCGCATGTGCCGACCGGGTCCGAGGCGCTGCAGTAGAAGAAATCGCCCACTTCCACCGTCACTTCGGCGGCAGCGGCCTTGCCGGGTGCGATAGCGAGGAGGCTAACGAGCAGGGCGAGGAGGTAAACGCGCACCATACTACGAAACAAGCGGCCGGGGGAGAAGCAGAGGGCTTCTCCCCCGGCGATGGATACTAGCTGTAACGCCGCAGGCCGAGGACGGCCGCGGCGGCTATGGCCATCAGTCCGAGAGCGAGCGCCGCGTAAGTCAGTGGCGAGGTGCCGCCGCCGTCCGCCGGGCCCCCCGTCTGCGGTACTGATGCCGGCGTCGCAGTTCGAGTCGCGGTGGCCGCCGCGCCGGTGGGAGTGGGCGTGGCTGTGGGAGTGGCGGTGGCCTGCAAGGCGGCGATGTTGCCGCAGGACGTGTAGAGGGCGGGGTTGTTCGGGTCGTGGACGTTAATTGCGAAGCCACCAGTCTGGACCGATGCGAGGGTGACACCGCTGAGCGTGGTTGTTGACTGGCCGTTCACGATGGAGGTAAGGGCGTTGGCCACTCCGCCCACGTTCGGGCACTGGCCGGTGTGGATGTGCGCGAGCTGCGAGGCCTGAGGGTCAGAATAAGGGGTGATGTTCACGACGACCTGAAGGCCGCCGGCGGTG
Source organism: Dehalococcoidia bacterium (assembly GCA_035702935.1). Classification (GTDB taxonomy): domain Bacteria; phylum Chloroflexota; class Dehalococcoidia; order SM23-28-2; family RBG-16-64-32; genus DASSZB01. Next base: position 1,786 of record DASSZB010000418.1, on the reverse strand, counting down.
TCCGTGAGGGTGGCGGATCCGGTCTGGTTGCCGTCCCTGCCGGCCGCCATCGTGATGGTTACGGTGTTCTGCTGGGCGGAGGCGCTGAACCCTCCGGCCAGGAAGGCCGCAAAGGCAAGAACGCCTGCGGCGAGCAGGGATCCGGACAAGACATAGCGCATGGAGACCTCCTTACTGGTGGGAGAACACCCCCCAATGGTCTCTAATACGCGCGCGGACGGCCTGCCGGATTCAGGCCGGGACCGGGGTGAACGCGCCTACCGGTACTCCTCACGTGGCGGCGAGAACACGTCCACGATGACCAGCGGCTCCAGGGCCGTGGCCTCGTGCTCGGCGCCGCCGGGGATCATGTAGGCGTCGCCCGGGTTCAGGTCCAGGGTCTCGCTGGCGATCTGGAGGCGCATGCGGCCGGAGACGACGTAGCCGGTCTGCTCGTGCGGGTGGGTGTGCATCGGCACGATGGTGGCCGGCTCTAGCGTCACCTCGATCAGCATCATCCTGTCTCCGGCAGTGAGCGTGCGGCGAACGATGCCCGGGAGCATCTCGACCGGATTGGGCGCGTCGTGTCTTGTGAAAGGCATCGGGTTCTCCTCAGCTCAGGTCAAGGTCGAGAAAAGCAGCGTTGGTGAGGACGGCGTCGTGGTCGTGGGGCGCGACGAGGACGCCGTGGTTGAGGGCCTCCGCGGCGAGGACTCGCTCGTCCTGGTAGAAGCGCTGGACCACGGATGCGTCGCTGCACTCGTAGACGGTCACCAGCAGGCCGCCGCCGTCGGAGGTCGTCTCCGGCGTGGTGAATGAGCGGACGCCGGTGAAGCCGGCCTCTTTGAGCGCCGGCGCCATGGCTTCGAACGCCTGTTTGACTCGCTGCCGGAATTCTTCTGTCTTACCCGGCAGGATCCTGGCGACATGTACGAATTCGGGCATTGGACCTTCCTCCCTCTGGCTCTGTCGCAGTCAGATTAGCACGGTAAGGGATGCCGGGTGGAAGGCTAAAGCCCTCCGCTACGCTTCCGGGTGCTACGGCCGCTCGGCGACGAAGAGGGCGCGGCGCAGGAGGCCGTCCTCGATGGCTCGCATCTGGACGATGGCGTCGTGCTGGCGCTCCTCAAAGATCGCGTCGCCGTCCGCTTCCCTCAGTTCGCGCTCGTACTTCTTGCGTCCTTCGTACCAGCCGCGCGCTGTGCGCAGGAACTGCGGTGTGAGGTCGCGCTCGTGGACCAGAGACAGCCCGGCGGACGTGAGCATCTCACGGTGCTCCACCCGCCGCGTCGAAAGATGGTTCGGCCCGCTCCGGCGGGCCCGCCTGTATTCCCTGTCAGACAGACCGGAAGTGGCGAATATGGTGTAGAAGGCCAGGCGTCCGCCTGGCTTGAGGAGCCGGCGGCAGGCTCTCAGCACGGAGAGCTTGGCAGCGATACATCAGAGGGTATCGGTATGGACGACGGCATCGAACGAGGCGGACCGAAACGGGAGGTTGGTTCCAGTGGCCCGACAGACACTGATCAGCGGTGCCAGATACAGTTCATCTCGCTGTCTAGCTGCGATCCGAAGACCCGTGATCGGCACGTCGGCGAGGACCGCTTCGCATCCCGTGGCCTGGGCGAGGTAAAGGCCCGGCCAGCCGCGGCCGGCCCCGACGTCAATCAGGCGGACGCCCGGCCGGAGACGCAGCGCCCTGATAAGGGCTCGTGCCTGCGGAAGCGTCGTGTAGCCGTTTGTGCCGAAGTTAGCGCCGATAACGAGCCGTTCGAGCGCCACGGACGCCTCGCTGGGGGCAATGCCGTAT
>DASSZB010000234.1:0-4000 GCA_035702935.1 Dehalococcoidia bacterium | reverse complement strand
CAGGTGGTCGACGCGGCGGCCGAGGCTGTTGTCGCGGACGACGCCGTAGAAGAGCACGACGGCGCCGGCCTCGTCTTTGCGGACGTGGGAGACCAGTTGTTCGGGCTCCAGGGGGCGGTCTGTTACTTCAAAGAACATCGTTGTAAGTTGTTGGTTGTTAGCTGTTGGTTGTTAGTTGCTGATTGCAGGCAACCTCCCGATACCGGCGGGATGAGGGCCAGTTCATCGCCGTCGCGGAGGGGGTGCTCTGCGGAGACGTATTCGGCGTTCACGGCGTACATCAGGGAACCTTCGAGGCCTTCCATATCGGGGTGCTCCCGGCACAGCAGGCGGTAGGCGTCGCCGGCGGTCAGGCCCTCGCCCAAATCCACCTCGGTAGTCCGCGTCCCGGCGACGTCGGCCAGCCGGGCGAAGAGGCGTACGCGTACCTTTCCGATGCCTGTCATGATGCGTAATCCAGTATACGACGGAGTTGAGAGTACCAAGTCGCAGGCGCCATCTCCCGTTGCCAGCGCCGGCCCCCACCCCAGATCCTTCGCCAAGGCACGTTGGGCTGTGGAGCGGCTGCCGTGCGGCTGAGGATGACAGCGATCGGGTGGAATATAATGAGCGCGACTTTTTCCAGGAGGCGGCCCATGCTCTTTCCCAAACAAGGCTCGTCGCACGACGAGGTGATGGCCCGCATCAATGATGCGCTGACGGCCGACCTGGACTGGCGTGGCGGCAAGATATGGTCGCTGGTGTACTTCGCCGGCGACGATGTGGCGGAAATGATCCGCGACGCGTACAGTGCGGCGATTTACACGAACGGGCTCGGGCCGACGGCCTTCAAGAGCCTGAAGCGGCTTGAGTCCGAGGTGATCGCCATGACGGGCGAGTTGCTGGGCCTACCGGAGGCGGTAGGGAATATGACATCCGGGGGGACCGAGAGCATCCTGATGGCGCTGAAAACGGCGCGGGACTGGGCCAGGGCCGAAAAGGGGATCACGGAGCCGGAGGTTGTGTTGCCGACGACGGCGCACCCGGCGTTCCACAAGGCGGCGCAATACCTGGGGCTGAAGGTCGTGCTGACGCCGATCAGGGAGGACTACCGGGCGGATGTGGAGGCGGTGCGGGCAGCGATCACACCGAACACGGTGCTGGTGGTTGGCTCGGCGCCCTGCTATCCGTTTGGGACTATCGACGACATCCCGGCGCTGGCTGCGGCGGCGCACGAGCGCGGAGTGCCGATGCACGTCGATGCGTGCGTCGGCGGCTTTCTGCTGCCGTTCGTGGAGCGTAACGGGTACGACGTGCGACCGTGGGACTTCCGGGTGCCGGGCGTCACTTCGATCTCAGCGGACCTGCACAAGTACGGGTTCGCGGCACGCGGCGCATCGACCATCATGTACCGCGAACGCGCCTACCGGAAGCACCAGTTCTTCACGATGAGTGACTGGCCCGGCGGGCTGTATGGCTCGCCGACGCTGGCCGGCAGCCGGCCGGGTGGCGCCGTGGCGGCGTCCTGGGCGGTGATGACGTACCTGGGCGAGGCCGGGTACATGCGGCTGGCGAAGGTCATCATGGAGACGGCGCTGGCCATCCGCCGTGGGATTGAGGGGACCCCGGGCCTGCGAATCTTCGGTGACCCGGACGTTAGCCTGATGGCGTTTGGGTCGGACGATCTGGACATCTACGCCGTCGGTGACGCCCTGGACCAGCTGGACTGGCACCCGGACCGGCAGCAGAACCCGCCGAGCCTGCACTTGATGGTGACGCCGGCGCACGAGCCGATTGTGGAACCGTTCCTGGCGGCTGTCCGGCAGGCGGTGGAGTCTGTGCGCGCCGGCGAGGTGGTCAGCGGCGGCACGGCGGCGATGTATGGAGCGGCCGCGAAGATGCCGGACCGGGGCGCGGTGCGTAGCTTCATCGCCGATGCGGTTGAAGGGTTCACACGGGTCGACCACACGCCCTAGACCGATGTCCACGGTGAGCACGACGCTGGCCCGGCTGTGGAATGCGGGTCTGGACATGGTTTTCCCGCCGCGCTGCGTCACCTGCAAGGAGTTCGGAGCGTACATCTGCCCGGCCTGCCGGCCGCTGATGATGGTGGCCGGTCCGCCCCGTTGCGGCGTTTGCTGGATGCCTGAAGGGGGACACACCTGCGAGACCTGCCGTTACCGGCGGCCGGCCTTCACCGGCGCCCGGGCCGCGTTTGTGTATGACGGGCCGGCCCGCGACGCGGTGCTGGCGCTGAAGTTCGAGGGCCTGGCCGCGATCGCCACGACGATGGCGGTGCCGATGGCCGAGGCTCTATTGGCCTGGGACCCGGAAGTCTCGGCGATTGTGCCCGTACCGCTCGCCGGTTCAAGGAGGCGTTCGCGCGGGTACAACCAGTCGCAGCTCCTGGCCCGCGAGATCTCGAGGCTCACGGGAATCCCAGTAGTGGCGGGCGCCCTTACTCGCAGGCGCACCACGCCGCCCCAGGTGGGACAGCCGGATTGGGAAGCGCGGCGCGAGAACGTGGCCGGGGCGTTCGCAGCAGGGCGTACGCGAGTGGACGGGGGAGTGCTGCTGATCGACGACGTCATCACGACCGGCGCAACGCTGGACGCCTGCGCGCGCGTCCTCATTAATGCCGGGAGCGGGCCTGTCTTCGCGCTGACGTATGCACGTGAGGACTAGGCAAACCGGCAGGACCGGCGTTTGAACCGCTTAAGGGGGCCGCTTACAATGGATTTCAGGAAGAATCACATAGCCTGGAGGGACACCCAAGCGTATGGAAATAATCTTCAGGGGACAGCACGTGCACATCGAGGACCGCTTTCGCGAGCACGCCACTGAACGACTGAACAAGCTGAGCCGCTACCTCCCGATGGCCGACCACGCCATCGTCGACGTGCGCCGGGAGGCGAAGGGTGATGTGGGGCGATACGTGGTGCAGGTTACCGTGAGCGCGAACGGCACGTTTATGCGGGCGGAGGAACGGAACTTCGACCTGCTGACAGCCCTCGATGCCACGGGCGACGCCCTCTCCCAGCAGGTGAAGCGCTTCAAGGAGAAGAAGGTCCTGCGCAGCGAGAGGCGCGTGAACAAGGAAGAGTTGATGCCGAAGCCGGAGCCGGCCCGCGAACCCCTGCCACCGGACACGGAGCTTGTGCTGGGGCGCGTCGTCAGGCTCAAGCACTTCCCGATGAAACCGATGACGGAAGCCGAGGCTATCGAACAGATGGAAATGCTCAGCCACGACTTCTTCCTCTTCGAAGACACCGACAAGGGAACGCTGGCGGTGCTCTACCGGCGGCGAGACGGCGATTACGGGATGATCCTGCCCGAGACAGCATGATAGTCACGGTCACCCTCAACCCGGCGATTGACCAGACGCTGGTCCTCCCCAAGTTCGTCGCCGGGGACACGATCCGCGTCAGGGCCAGCCGGTTTGACCCGGGTGGCAAGGGGATCAACGTTTCGCGCGTCATCCGTGAACTGGGTGGCGAGAGCCTGGCCATGGGGTTCGCTCCCGGCGGGTTGGGGCGGTACATCGAGCAGACGCTGGAATCGCACGGCATTTCGACGGACTTTGTGCACACGCGGGGCGAGACGCGCACGAACATCACGATCCTGGACGAGTCCCGCCATACGCACACGATCCTGAGCGATCCCGGGCCGCCCACGGACATTCGCTATGTGGACGACCTGCGGGACAGGCTCCGGAAGCGCTTGCGGCCGGGCGACTGGCTCGTGCTGGCCGGCAGCATACCGCCACCCCTCGATGCTCACGTCTACACGGATATCCTGCGCGAGGCAGCGGAGGCTGGGGTGCACACGGTCCTGGACGCGGACGGCGAGGCACTCGCAGCAGGCGCGGACGCGTGCCCGGAGATGGTGAAGGGAAACCGCCGCGAACTGGAGCGGTTGCTGGGGCGACACCTGGACGACGAGGCGTCGACGCTCCAGGCGGCGATGCAGGTACACGACCGGGGCATCCACAGCGTGGTCGTCACCCGGGGGCGGGAGGGCG
>DASSZB010000053.1:0-6973 GCA_035702935.1 Dehalococcoidia bacterium | reverse complement strand
GCCGTTGAGAACATCCGCGGTACCAACGGCAAGCGTGCCCCGGCTGCCAGCACCCGCAAGACCCGCTCGACACCGGACGCCTAATTCGCCGCTGACCCCCAGAGCGCGCGAGGGGCGCAGGTCAAACCTGCGCCCTCGTGTCTTTCATTGCTTACGGTCAGGCGACTTTCTTCTTCTTCTTCTTAGCGGTCTCGCCTGCGAGGAAATTGGCGATCTGCCGGTAAACCCGCGGGTTAAAGGCGAGGCCCACGTGCGTGCCCGGCACTTCAACATCTGTCTCCGGATCGTCATTAATGCAGCAACGCCAGTCCACGACGCCGTCGGACTTCGTGTAAATCGCCTGCTGGCGCACGGCCTCCGGGAACTCCTCCGTCAACGCCTCCATGAACGCGCACGAGCAGTAGCCACTGTAACAGTTCGGCTTGTGGTCCTCCCGTCCGTTCTTCTGGATAATGCGCCCCCTGACAATGAAGGCCGTTTGCAGCACAAACGGGTGGACCCGGACTCCTCGGAAAGGCGATGCCATGGTTGTCACCGAAGCCGTGATCTCCGGCCAGCGGACAGCTGCGCTCCGCGCCAGCACACCGCCCAGGCTGTGTCCGATCAGGTGCACATTCTCGCCGGTCTCCTCCCTTGCCCGCATCATCGTCTGGTGCAGTCGTAGGGCAAGCACGTCCGGGCAATCGGCGTTGCGGCCGATGTTAGATAGGTAGGGGCGGTACCCAATCCGCCGTAGCCAGGCGTTCATGTCCCCCAGGTACTGATCTGATCCCATGAACCCGGGAATCACGACCACAGCCGATTGGTCGCCCCGAGGAACGCCAATGCCGCGATAGACCGGTGACATCCTTAGAGAGATCCAGTCGACTCCAAGAAAGGCCTCGCGCCAGAGCGGCAACGAGGTGCTGGCCTGGAACTCGCGCTGAAGTCTGTCTCGCCAGCTGCTCATCTTCCCCCCGTTTGTTGAGAACTGCCACAGGAGTTCATCTGGCGCCATGATAACAGAAAATTATCCATCTCTTAACGTTACTCATGGCCCGGCATCGGTATATAATGCGTGTACGGCCCGCGGGGGGAACCGCCACGGGCTGCCGAAAGGTTGCGGAATCGGCGGCGGCGGTTCATTTATCATAGGGGGATCTATGTCCTCTGGGGATTTCGGTAGGCGCTTGAGCGCACAGGACGCCGCGTTTCTCTATTTTGAGAAGGAAGAGGCGCCCTTACATATCGGCTCCATCGCCCTCCTTGATGGCGATGTTTCGTATGACCGCTTCGTCGAGTCAATCGAGAAGAAGCTCCACCTCATACCACGCTACCTCCAGCGCGCTGTTCCCGTACCCTTCAACGCCGGGCATCCCACCTGGGAGTGGGACCCTGATTTCGATATCAAGAAGCATATCTTTGAGGTGCAGATCCCGGAACCGGGTACCGAGAAGCAGCTGATAGAGCTGGGGGCAGACCTCTTCGCCGGTATGCTCGACCGGAGCAAGCCGCTCTGGGAGATGTACCTCGTAAGGGGAATTGAAGGCGACCGCTCCGCCCTCGTTTCCAAGGTCCATCACTGCCTCGTCGACGGCGTCTCCGGTATCGAGTTGCTCATGATTGTCCTCGATGTCACCCCAAACCCGCCGCCTCCCATGCCCGCACCGGAAACCGAGCGCGCCCCCATGGCCGGCCCGCTCACCCGTCTCCTGGACGCCTTCTTCGATAACGCCTCCGCCCAACTCGAAGAGTGGGCTGAGTTCCAGAAGTCGGCTCTGGACGCGGCCCTGTACGGGGACAGCCGTGGCAGACAAGCGATCCGCGCCCTGGAGACGGCTGCTCCTTACTTCCGCGAACCCGTCGAACGGGCGCCCTTCAACAAGCCGTTCAAGGGTAAGCGCACGCTCGGCGTCAGCGAGTTCTCCTTCGCCGAGATCCGCGCCATCCGCGGACAGTGCGGCGGCACCGTGAACGACGTCGTACTCGCCGTGCTGGGGGGAGCCGTCGGGCGCTACCTCGAGATGCACGGCCAGAAAACAGAAGACCGTATGCTCCGCGTCGCCACGCCCGTGAACGTGCGCCGCGACGACGAGCGCGGAAAGCTGGGAAACCGTGTCTCGATGCTCCTTGTCGAGGTGCCTCTGGGCATCGATGACCCCGTGGAGCGGCTCCGTGCGATCACTGAGCGGACCGAGAAGTTGAAGAGGCAGAACGTTGCGGATGGTATGGAGGTCCTCGCCGAGGGAATCGGCCGCATGCCCCCCGCTCTCCAGGCGCTCGCCGGAATGCTGCCGCAGCCAACAAACACGGTTGCCAACATCGTCTGCACGAACGTGCCCGGGCCCATGATACCCCTGTACTGCGTCGGCCACCGCCTGCTGGCGAACTATCCCCTCATTCCCCTCGGCTGGGAGATGGGCGTTGGCTGCGGAGTCACGAGCTACGACCAGAAGCTCTATTTCGGCCTCATGGCCGATACCGAGTGTGCGCCGGACGTGGAGCGCTTGAAGGAGTTCCTGGACCAGGCCTTCGTGGAACTGCGCGCGGCCGGCGGCGTAACTCGGTCGGACCTCCCTCAAATGGGCGTGGCGCCCGCGGCGCAGGGCGCTCCCAGACGCCGAGCAGCCGCTACACCCGACGCGGCCCAGCCGATCGCCGCCGACGCCGGCTAACTGTCGGCCCCGCTGTAGACGAGTCGCACGGTAGCGGGCGCCGTCTGTCGTCTGGGCTGGCGGCCTGTCTGAATGGCCCCTCTTCCGTGGACTGAATGACCTGCCGGAAACGGGCCGATGCAACCTTATGCCACCGCCGGTCCAACCCTGACAATTCAGGGGAGGCCAGGCGCCGAACTCGTCAGGCCACTGCTATTGACGGCTCCTGCGAAGGGAGGCAATCATGGAAACGGCCGCACTTGATTTGGCGGACTTTTCTCTCACGAGACTGGGCGAGCTATGCCGCTTGCGGGAATACTGCGACTGCTACGCAGACAGGCTCACCAAGCGAGCCCTCCACGCCGCTATCTTCAGCGTCTACCTGGACTGCCGCAGGGCCGGACTCTCCGACCGCGCGCAGGAGATACTCGTGGAATGGGTGCCGGACACGCTCGAGGCGCACGTTGCCGCGGGCGCACCTGCGCTCTGATGGTTCCGGCGGTTTGCCGGCGCTCGGGCGCTGGTTAGCGCTTGCGCAGCGGCGCGTCGTTGCTGAAGCCACCCACGTCGTAGGACATGATCAGCAGGTCGTGGGTTTGCCCGTCCCGCGTCATCACGTGGTCGGCCAGCAGCGCCTCCGGGCGGAAACCGAGGTGCTCGAAGACCTGGCGCGCGCTCCGCTGGTCCGTGCTCATCTGGGCCGTGATCTTCCTGAGGCCGATGTCCTTCGCCATTGAGAACGCCTCGTTCGTCAGGCGTTTCCCCAGCCCAATGCCGCGGAAGTCTGCGCCAACGAGAACGCGCAGCTCCCCGACGTGCCGCATCCACTGGGCGTCGTTTACGTGGATTGAGGCGTATCCGGCGATTATCTTGTCCGGCGTCTCCGCGAGGACCGATATCGTCCGCCCGGTGCGGATGTAGTTCATCCAGGCCTTTATCGTTTCAGGCTGGGTGATGTCTGTGCGCAGGAAGGTGAGGTCGTCAGGAGAGAGACCTTTGGCAAAGGCTGTGACCGCTTCCGAGTCTTCCGGAGTCATCAACCGGAACGTCAGGTGTGTGCCTCCCAGGTTCGTCGCCCAGGGGTAACTTCGCGTGAATGAAGGTGCCTGTGCCATTATGTCCACTCCCGGCTATGTTGTGTCGGCAGCATATCTCAGATGCGTGCGAATTGCAAATAGAATCTCACGAAACTATTACCCGCGTCTAACCCTCCATTAACCATCGCCATACACCCAGGCCCTACCTTTATGGCAACAACAGCGGCGCGGTCTCACCCCCTCCCGCCCGCAGTGAAATAACGAGCCGGTTGATGGTCGGTCAACCGGCTCAATCTTTTCCAATGCCCCCATTGAAGCGGCGACCTCCCGCCTCGTCTACGTGGTCCTAGCATTCCAGCCTCGGCACTCGCCAGTTCTCACGCAGTTCTTACTCGCGTCTCACCCTCGTTTAACCCGGCGGTCCCGCTGCCGCTGTAACCTACCCTCAGAACGAAGCGAGCGGTTGTACCCCCTCCCGCCCGCTGAGAAGAAAAATCGAGCCGGTGGAGGTCGGTCCACCGGCTCGAAGCTTTTCTGGGTCCTGGCGTCCTACTCCACGACGAAGTCGGTGTGCATCCCCTTCTTGAAGTGATCAACAGTGCTATCGGCCTCGCCCGGGACGATCAGGCAGGCCAGCTGGTACTCGCCGGCGTCCAGCGCCAGGGTCATCTTGCCTGAGTCGCCCCCGGCGATGTTCTCAATCTCGCCGACTACGTCGTATCCGCCCTCGCGGACCTTCAGTACGTACAGCTCGTGGATCTCCTTCCCCCCGTTGACCGCCTCGAACTCGATGTTTCCGGATTCCAGGGAAGCCCGGCCCGGCTCCACTGTGTACTCGTCCAGCAGGACCACGACCGTGGAGTCCGCCACCAGCGCTTCGCTCTGAGCTGTAGGCTCGCCGGCGCCGACATCGCCGGTCGGCCCTTCGCCGGCGTTCACCTCGATGATCGTCGACGCACCGCCCGGCACGTAGCACTTCAGCTTCGTGGTTCCGCCCGAATCCGGCACGTTGTAGCCGATCGAACGCGTCCGGCCCTCGGGTACGATCACCTCTTCCAGTTTCGCGCCGTCTATCCCCTCGATCTCATAGATGTCGCCGGTCTCGTTCTTCACCTTCAGATTCAGCTTTTCCCCTGCCGTTGCCTCCACTGATGTCGGTGTACAGCCGTCGTCTGTTTGTGTTATGTTAACTTCTCGGCCCCCTGCCCCGCTCGCCCCGCAACCCAGGAGCAGGAGAGCGGCGCCCGCCGTCAGGCAAAGTCCCAGTATGGTTCGCATGATCGGATCCCTTCGTTGCCCGTTAGCTCAGCGGGCGGAAACTCAAGGCTCGGTTGTGACTGTCCCGGTGACGGCCGTCGATCCCGCCCGCCGCGGGAAGCGGATGTTAGGAAGGATGAAGTATGCCCCCAACACCGCGATCAAGTAGCCCCAGTAGAGGACGATCTGTAGCATCGCCGGCGCCGAATCGTAGCCAAAGAGTGTGTGCAGGAGCTTGCCCATGTCGGACGTCATTGAAATCGTCGTCTCCGTATCCCAAGGGCGCGACCCGACATTCGAAATAATCGTGCCCTCGTGCAGCTCCGCAATCGCGTTGGAAACCAGGCCGGCCGCCAGGATCATCAGGACCACTCCTGAGGCCAGGAAGAACTGCCTCAGCGGCAGGCGCGCTGCCCCGTAGTAGATCACCGTGCCGGCGACTGCTGCCAGCGCGAAACCCCCCACCCCACCGGCCACAAAGGCGAAGTCAGATCCCTGGTTTGTGGAACCGGCGAACAGGAACAGCGCTGTCTCGAAACCCTCACGTCCTACCGACGAGAATGCCAGCAGCGTGAGCGCTGCGACGGAACCCCGGGAAAGCGCGCGGTCTATCTGGTGCTTGAGATCGCCGGATATCCCCGCCGACTGGCGCTTCATCCAAAACAGCATCCACGTCAGCACAATGACCGCGAAAATCATCGTGAAGCCCTCGAAGGCTTCCAGAATTCGGCCGTCCAGCTCGCGAGAGGCGAGTTTCAGCCCGGCCCCGAAGGCGATGGAAAGTGCGGCGGCGGCACCGACCCCGTACCAGATATCGCGGAAGTGCTGCTTCTGGTCGATGCTCCTGAGATAACCCAGAAGGATCGTGATGATCAGCGCCATTTCGAGCCCCTCACGGGCTGTTACGAAGAGCGAGAAGAACATTGCTGGTTCTTTCTAGCTGGCCTGTCGAAGTATCCGCTTTCGTTGAGTCTTAGTATGGGCTAACACGGCTCCTTTGTCAACCCAAATTAGACACCAATCCCGAAAATATTGAGCGCGGACTAAAATAACCAATACGGCCATTGTGCTAATTATCACTTGCACAATCGTCCCGCTTTCTGTGTGTTAGATGGTATGCTCGATACTGCGTTAGGTGACCGCCCAAATGGCATAGCAGGGAGAGCCTCTCATGGACAATTCGCATCCCACGGCCACGGTTGAGGACTACCTACAGGCCATCTACAGCCTTGAAGGGGAGGGTGACACCGTCATCTCTGCCCGCCTCGCTCGCCGCATGCACGTCACCCCGCCCACCGCCTGGGCCACCGTCCGCCGCATGGTCCGCGACGGCCTCGTGGAACTGGACGGGCGCAAGGTCGTCCATCTCACTCCCAAAGGCCACGACCTGGCCGAGGACATCACCCGGCGCCACCGCCTGGCCGAGCGATTCCTGGTGGACGTCATGGGCCTGGGTTGGGCCGAGGCCCACGAGGAGGCCCACCAGTTCGAACACGCCATCACTCCCCGCCTCTACGACAAGATCATGGAGCTCGCCGGCAACCCCAAGACCTGCCCCCACGGCAGCCCCATTCCCGGCACCGGCTACCGCCTGTCGCCGGAGCTCCAGCCCCTGGGATCCCTGAAAACCGGCGACGAAGCAGCCGTCGTCTTCATCTCCGAGGAGCTGGAAGAGGACCAGGAATTGATGAAATACCTCGAGCGCTCGAAGATGATGCCCGGCGGCAAGCTGAAGGTGCTCGAGACCTCACCTTCTACCGGCGTCATGGTCGTCGAACGGGACGGTCAGCAGGTCCCCCTCGGGCTGGCCGTCGCCGCCAAGATCCGCGTCAAGGCCAGGGACGCGGAGTAGCCCGCACACAGCGTTGACCCGGCCGGGGCCACGTGCTACATTCGCCTCTGACCGGGCGCTCGTTTTCACCCCGCGCGCCGGCCATCGTCCCATCCGGCTGCGCCCCAGAGGCTGCAACCCCAACCGCTGAGTAACTGCGAAAGCGAGTACCCATGCAGACCACCGTCGTCGGCAACTATCCCAAGATTCCGAAC
>DASSZB010000386.1:0-6755 GCA_035702935.1 Dehalococcoidia bacterium | reverse complement strand
GCTTCCAGACGCCCGACGGGGGGGATCACTCACTGCGTGTGTATTTTGTTCCCGGCAGCCACGCAATGGCCCGCCGCGAGATGATCGCCTTGAAGACGTGTGCGGAGGCCGGCCAACCGGCGCCGCGCATCGAGAAGTTCGGCGAGCACGAAGGCATGCCGGCTGCGGTGCTCACGTGGTGTCCAGGGCTTCCGATCCTGACGGCCGTTGAGCAGAAGCCCTGGCAAATCCTGAAGTTGTCCCGCATATTCGGCCGGGCTCACGCGCGCCTGCACACGGTTCCAGCGCCGGCCGAACTGCGAGCGGAGGCGCCGGACGAGTGGCTTGGCCGGGTTCCGGTGTATCACAAGCACCTGGCGGAGCGTATGAAGACCGTGGATCTCGTCACGGACGTCCTGATCCACATGGACTTCCATCCGCTCAATGTCGTCGGTGTCGGCAACGAGGTCACCGGCATCCTGGACTGGGCCGGAGCGGCCGCGGGCGACCGCCGGGCGGACCTGGCGCGAACGCACTTCACACTGGCGGGGGCACCCATCCCGCCAGGGCCGATGAAGCCGCTCTTCGCGGTGATGCGAGGGCTGATGATCCGCTCGTGGCGCGCTGGATACAAAGACGTGGCCGGGCCGCTACCCGATTACCGGCAGTTCATGGCCTGGGCGGGGGCCACGCTGGTCCTGGAGACAGAGAGGGTGGTCGACCGGGAGGCGGTCTGGGGCACGCGGGAGGACCTGGAGAGGTTCAAGGCACAGGTCGCGAAGTGGGAACGGTTCGCGCCCGCAGCGGTTCCGTGAGAGCGATGCCGGGAATACGCGTCGGTAACGCACCCTGCTCCTGGGGGATCATGGGCGGCTTCGGGTTGGACCCGATGCCCACGTACACGGAAGTCATGGACGGCATCGCCGCCTGCGGATTCGCCGGCACCGAACTGGGTGACTGGGGTTTCATGCCCGATGATTCAATGGCGCTCGGGCACGAGTTGGCGTCTCGTGGCCTGCAGATGATCGGCGCCTTCACGCCGGTGCGACTGTCGTCTGGAGAGGCACATGCTGAGAGCGAGAAGACAGCGTTGCGCACAGCGCGGCTGCTGAAGTCCCTGTGCGATGAGCCGTCTCGCGGCGGAGGCCCTTTCGTGATCCTGGCCGAAGCATCAACACCGGAGCGGATGGCGGCCGCGGGGCGCATCGGGCCGGAGCATGGAATGAGCGATGCGCAGTGGGAGGCGGTGGCTGCCGGGGCGGAACGGATCGCCGCCCGGGTGTGCGATGAGACCGGAATCCCGACCGTGTTCCATCATCACGCGGGGACGCCCGTCGAGACGCTGGAGGAGACGACGCGCTTCCTGGAGATGACCGATCCCGCCCTCATCGGGCTGTGCTACGACAGCGGCCACTTCGCTTACGCCGGAGCGGATCCGGTGGACGCGCTGCGGCGTTTCGGAGAGCGAACGTGGCATGTGCATTTCAAGGACTTCCGCCCGGAGGTTGCGGAGCAGGCCCGGCGCGACCAATGGGACTATCATCATGCCGTGAAGGGCGGCCTGTTTTGCGAACTGGGTGGCGGTGGCATCGATTTCCGGGCTCTGCTGGAGGAACTGCGGGCGATGGACTATCGCGGTTGGATCGTGGTCGAGGACGAGATGCCGCCGGGCACCCGCGACCCGCTGCAAAACGCCAAGGACGACAGGGCTTACCTGAGAGGTCTCGGATTGTGAGTGGGGCCCAGGATATTGGCGTTGGCGTCGTTGGGCTGGGTGTTATGGGTCGCATCCACATCGGGTGCTTGGCGTCGGGGATTGCCGGAGCCCGGCTTGTGGCGGTGGCGGACCAGGACGAGTCGGCGGCGCGGGTGCTCGGCAGTGAACACGGGGTCGCGTATTCCGGTTCAGCGGCCGGCCTGTTGGAGGCGCCGGGGGTCGATGCTGTAATCGTGGCGACACCGGCGGAGACGCATGCAGAGATCGTCGAAGCGGCGGCCGTCTCCGGGAAGCACATACTCTGCGAAAAGCCTTTTGATTGCCGGCTTGAAGCGATCGACCGGGCGCTCGCGGCAGTCGCGAGCACGGGTGTCGTTTTGCAGATCGGTTTCCAGCGCCGTTTCGACCGTAGCTTCCAGCAACTGAAGGAGAAGGCGGCTGCCGCACGCGCCGGCGACCTCGTTGCCATCCATGTCGTCAGCCGGGACCCGCTGTTGGCAGGGCCACCGCGCCTGATCGATGGGATGTCGGCGCTGTTCTTCGACACCACCGTCCACGACTTCGACATGCTTCGCTTTCTGACCGGGAGCGAGATTGAGATGGTGCACGTCCTGGCATCATCTGCCATCCACAGGGAGGAGCGGATCGATACAGCGGTATTCCTTGTACGGATGTTGAACGGGATAGCCGCCACGATTGACAACAGCCAGGCGGCCCACGGCTACGACCAGCGCGTCGAGGTGTTCGGGGCGAGCGGGCTTCTGTCAGCGGAGAATGAGCCCGAAGATGCGGTTTGGGTGGCCGATGCCGCGGGCTCGCGTGCCCCACAGTTGCCTTATTTCTTTCCCCAGCGATACGCGCGGGCGTACATCGACCAGATGAGGTCATTCGTCGAAGCGGCGAGCCGTGGAGTTTCGGACTCACCATCAGGCGCCGATGGTCGCGCGGCGACGGTGGCGGCGCTGGCCGCGCAGCGTTCGGTGGACGAGGGACGTCCGGTCCGCGTGGAGGAGGTCGGCTGACGGGCCACTTGACGTGCCGACGGATCGGGCCGATGCTAGACCGTGACTTCCGACCCATGGTAGCTGACCCGCCCCGACCTGCTCTCTCTAGCCCGGGCATAAGAGCCGCGACGGTATGAGTATAGAACTCGGTCTCGCCCGGGCAATCGAAGCTGAATCCTTCGGTGAGCCCGGTCAGCGCACCTTCCGCCTGCGCGTGATCGGCGAGCGCTCTGAATCCGCGTCGCTGTGGATGGAGAAGGAGCAGTTCCAAGCCCTCAGCCTTGCGCTGGGCCAGGTCCTCTCCGAGCTCCGGCACTCCGCCCGCTCTGAAGGCGGCGCGGGCATCGAGTACCCGGAGTCTGCTGACCACGAATTCAAAGTCGGGCGCATGGCGCTAAGCATAGATACGGCGACGAAGAGGGTCGTGCTGTACCTTTCGGACACCGAATCAGAGGAAACGGATGAGCCGACCCTGCGCGTGGACGTCAGTCACGACCATTGCTCGGCGCTACGTGAGCAACTGGACGAGATAGTCTCTCGCGGCCGCCCGGTCTGTCCGCTCTGTCACGCGCCGATGGACGAGTCGGGACACGCCTGTATCAGGGGCAACGGCTACTCCAAGCAGCCGATCCCGGACGAAGATGCCGGAGCAGACGACGAACCCTAGCCTCCCGGTGCGGCCGGCCCCCTCCGGGGCAACTGCACGGTGAACGTGGCCCCATTACCCTGGGAACTTGATGCGATAATCGTACCCCCGTGGGCCTCGGCGATAGCCCGCGCGATGGCCAGTCCCAGGCCGGAGCCTCCCTGCTGCCGGGATCGCGAAGGATCTACCCGGTGAAAGCGCTCAAACACCCGATCGATGTGCTGAGGCGGTATGCCTGGCCCTGTGTCGCTGACGCTTAGTTCAATATGCGATGCACCACCGGCTCCTCGGAGTGTTATGGTGCCACCGCTCGGCGTATAACGGACTGCGTTGTCCACGAGCGCCAGGAGTAATTCTCGGAGCCTGCCCTCGTCCGCCACCAACCGCATGTCCGGCTCCATCTGGAGATCAATCTTTAGAGGCTTGTTTCCTGCCAGCGTCCTGGCATTGTCAGCCACCCCTCGGAGGAGGCTGCTGACGTCGACGACCGTGGGCTGGAGCACGAGACTCCCCTCGTCCATCCTCGCCAGGGTGGATAGGTCGCCGATGAGGCGCTCAACGTCGCCGGTCTGCCGGATGATCTCCGCCAGGGCATGGGAATCGGCGGTGGAGAGCGCGGCACCCGCCTTTAACTGGAGGATCTCCGCGTTTCCACGCAGGAGCGTCAGCGGCGTTCGCAGTTCGTGTGATGCATCTGCCACAAAAGCCCGCTGGCGACTGAAGGCGTCCCGTACGGGCCGCAGGGCACGCCCGGCGACGAACAGGCCTCCCGCGGCCGCCAGAACGAGGCCGCCGCCTGCCGTAACGATGAGCACGATAAGCAGTGTTCGGAGCTGTTCCTGGTGTTTCTCAAGGGAGCGGCCGACCTGCACCACGGCAAAGGTGCGGCCCTCGTCCAACACCGCCCGCGAGTAGAGGCGGTAGTCGGCGCCATCGCTGGTGAACGTCTTCCAGTCCCTGCCGTCGCGCGCCGCCTGGAGGGCTGCTCCGCGATCAGGCACCCCTTCGATGTTCACGTTGAGCGGATCCAGGACTGGACTCCCGCCAGGATCGAGCACGAGGTAGAAGGTGTCGCCGCTCGTGGCGCCGAAGAAGCGGACTCCGTGGTCCTCTTCATCCTCCTCGTCATCTTCGTCGCTTTCCCCCGATTCTCCCTGGTTGTCGGGAGTCGGCTGGACGCCGGAGAGGGATGCTTCGCTCAGTTGTGCGGCTATCTGCCGTGCGCTGCTTTCCAGCGAATCGTCAACCTCCGAAGAAAGAGACTGGTAGAGAGCGGCATATGTGATCCCCGCAACTACCGCTACGATGCCAAGGAGGACGCCCACGTACCAGAGCGTCAGGGTCAGGCGAATCCTATTGAACATCACTCGCCATCAATAATGCTGTAGCCTACGCCGCGGACCGTCCTGATGAGCTTGCCTTTGAAGCCCTTCTCGAGCTTGTTCCGGAGGTAGTGGACGTAGATGTCAACAACGTTGGTCATCGTTTCGTAGTCGTAACCCCAGACGTGGTCCATGATTTGCTGGCGGGTCAGCACCTGGCCCGGGTGACGCATCAGGTATTCGAGGAGGGCGAATTCAGTGCGCGTCAGGTCGATGTGCCTGTGCGCTCTCCGGACCGAGTGTCTGGCCGGGTCAAGTATCACGTCACACACCTGTAGAATCTCCGGCGCCGCGGGACCCCGGCGGCCGAGCGCACGCACGCGTGCCAGCAGTTCGGCGACGGCAAACGGCTTGGTGAGGTAATCATCGGCACCGGCGTCCAGTCCCTGGACCCGATCGGCCACGGCATCCCGTGCCGTCAGCATCAGTACAGGCGTCGACACGCCGGCGCCGCGGAGACGGCGGCAGACCTCGAAGCCGTCGAGTTTTGGGAGCATGACGTCAAGAACCACGAGGTCGAACATACCGGTGGACGAGCGCCTCAGGCCATCCTCGCCGTCGTAGGAAATTTCCACGGTGTGACGCTCGTGCTCGAGAGCCCGCCTCAGGAGGTCGGCCAGCCGGTGCTCGTCTTCCACCACCAGGATCTTCATGTGTCCAGTTTGAAGATAAAAGATTGGAATTGGATTAGAAACACACTGGCGGACGGAGATAGAGGCGGAATTCCAATTTTCCTCAAATGCTCGCGCACTACAGTGGTGCTCACAATGTGCAACAAGGAGGAGCCAGTGTCACGAAGGAAAGCATGGATGATAGCGGGGGCCGTGACGGCGACCGTGATCCTCCTGGTGATGACTGCGGGCGCGTCTTTCGGCCAATTTGGCCTCGGCGGCGACGGCAGAACCGGAGTGGAGGCGTCTGTGTCCGGACAGCGGGCGGAGCGGCGGACGCTGGATGGCGATACCACCAGTGAGGGTGAATCCGACGAGGATGAAGAAGGCGAGGACGACGACGAGCGATGGGATGACGACGAGGATGAGGAGGAGCACGGGGAAGAGCATGAGGAGGAAGACGACTAGCGCGATGGCCAGGCGACCCGGAAGATACCTCGAAGGGCGGCTGTACATGGCGTGGGCGGCAGTGGCGCTTCTGCTTGCCACGTGGCTGGGCACCGTTGCTCAAGACAACATCAAGGATCGCCAGAATCAGCCTGCCGCTGGGGCCCAGGCGGTGCAGTCCGCCGCAATAAGCGAGTCGCAAGTTCACACGAGGACACGCGGATCGTGACCGTGCTGCCGGCAACCAGGTTTCGGGCGATGGGCACTGATGTCGAGGTGCTGGCGTTTCCGGAACTGCCGCTACACGTGGCCGACCAGGTCGAGGCACGCTTCCTCGAAGTCGAGGTCGCCCTGAGCCGCTTTCGGTCCGACAGCGAGCTGTCGCTGCTCAACCAATCCGGGGGACGTCCATTCGGAACCTCTCCGCTGCTACGGGAGGTGCTTTCAGGAGCGCTGGAGGCGGCACGCCGATCACGCGGCTTGTTCGACCCTACGTTGCTGCATGCGGTGGAGGCGGCCGGCTACACGCGTTCATTCGAACACCAGGAAGGCGAGGTAACGATGTCAGAGCCCGGGGCGGCAGGGCGTTACAACGATGTCGAGTTGCGGGAAGACGGAACGATCGTGCTTCATCGCGGTGTACGTGTTGACCTCGGCGGGTATGCGAAGGGATGGACGGTGGACAGTTGCGAGGAGATATTGCAGGGCTGCGAATCGTGGGTGGTAAACGCGGGCGGCGATTTGCTGACCCGAGGCCCGGGCCCGGCGGGCGAAGGGTGGCTGGTCGGGATAGAGGACCCGTTTGACCACTCCCGCGACGTAGGTGTGCTGCTGGCAAACGATTTCGCGGTCGCGACGACTTCGCGGATGAGACGAAGGTGGACGACGGTGTCGGGAACGGCGCACCATATCATCGATCCTGCGACGGGGCGGCCTGCGGATACGGGACTGGCCTCGGTAACCGTCACG
>DASSZB010000385.1:0-8741 GCA_035702935.1 Dehalococcoidia bacterium | reverse complement strand
GGCGACACCGTTGTCAAGAACGTGTGGCAGAACGCAGCTGCCAGCGGTGTGCAGGGCATCCAGGCGGCGGACCAGGCGATACCGTTCGCGACCAACTTTGACGACTTCACGGTGCGTAACTGGAACGAAAAGCCGCCGCTGGTCACGGCCTACAAGGATGCTGACCCGATATTTCCTTCGTACAAGCCGAAGACACAGCCCTGGTTCTTTGCGCTGGATGAGGAACGCATGGAATCTGACCCAATAGAGGCGCTGGCGACGAGATACTACCGTTACACGTTCAACGGCCCCATTCGCAAGATCACTGTCGACAACCTGGTGGCCGGCAACCCGGACCTGCACGTTTGGGCCCTGGTGAAGATCGGGGCCGACTGGAAGGTGCCCGAGGATTGGAGTTCCCAGTCGCAGAAGACATTCTGCCGCACGCTGCCCCTCCAGAACGTGACCGACCTCGTGATCATCGTCAGCAACAGCAACCTGACGAATCCCATACCGGGGACCGACAAGCTCAAGGTCAAGACAGAGACGAGCGGCTGCGTCGGCTGGGTGGGCACGGCCACAGGCACATCCACCTATGACAACATACTGAGCCTCCAGGGCGCAGCCCTGCAGGCCGGGCACCAGGTCCTAACTGCGACTACGACGGCGAACATCATGTGGGAGGAGGATCCCCTCTTCCTGTACGGATGCAACTGCACTGCCTTCTTCCCCGTGGGAACGATCGATTGGTCTGTCAGTTATTCGTATGAAAGTGAGTGCTGTACCTGCAGCGATACGGACACGGGTCAGCTGCAGGCAGGGACGGGCCTGCCCCACGTCACCTACCAGATGATGATCCGCTGGGATGACCCAAATGATCCGGACCAGTACATCTACTCCGGGGGCGGGGATGTGCCCGCCGAGGCCACAATAAATTGTGACGGCGGGTTCACGTACTCCGCTATGGACTTCTTCGCCGTTCCGGCGAACATCGACCTCCCGAGCCCGACACCCACACCTACCCCCACCCCAACGCCCACGCCAACGCCCACACCAGTGCCGAGCCCGACCGCCCCGCCGGTCGCTGCGCCGATCGCAGCCGGTGGACAGGCGGCGGCAGCGACAGGTATGTGCGACACCATGCAGTTCACTTTTCCCCGTGACGCCACGACGTTCTCCGGCAGTTGCTACCAGAGTTACGAGAGCCAGTGGGTCAACGAGCTGTTCACTTGGAGCTTCACCCGCGTCGACGTGATCCAGCCGTCGGCAGGGCCCTGACCGCCTTCCGTAAAACCTGACCGGCGGGCGCGGAGATTGCCTGACTGACGGACGGGTAGCTCTCGCCTAACCTCAAAGCATCTCGGGCGAGCAGGACGGCCTTGGCCAACTTCAGCGAGAGAGCATACGCGCGCTTCCCGGCGCTGCAATACAGCGATTTCCGTACGCTGTGGTTCGGCATGTTCTTCGCCAGCGCCACGATGATGTTCCAGTTCTACGCGCAGGGCTGGTTCATCACCGGGCTGACAGACTCCGTCGCGCTTCTGGGCGTGCTGGGCGTGGCGCGGGGGACGGGGATGCTGCTGTTCAGCATGTGGGGCGGCGCGCTGGCCGACCGCGTGGAGCGACGGACGCTGCTCATCGTCACGCAGAGCGCGGCGCTGACCCTGTTCGGGCTGCTCTCCGTGCTGGTCATCTTCGACATGATCTCGCTGTGGCAGGCGTTCGTCCTCATCTTCATCGTAGCGGCGGTAGAGTCGATCGATGCGCCGGCCCGGCAGGCCCTCCTGCCGGAGCTGCTGCCGCGGGAGCACATTCCGAACGGCGTCGCGCTCTTTATGGCGGCGCAGATCAGCTCCTTCGCCTATCTGCCCCCGCTGGCCGGGATCGCGATCGAGGCAATCGGCCCGGGCGGGGCCTTCGCCATCAGCCTCATCGGTCACGTCGTTGTCATAGGGGCGCTGCTGCGAATGAAGATAAGGAGCAAGCCGGCGCCCGGCAGCTCGAACATCATGCGGAGCGTGGGCCAGGGCATCTCGTACGCGGCGCGGCGGCCGGCGGTGGTGTGGGTGATCCTGCTGGGCTTCTTCATCGGCGTGCTCGGCTTCCCTATCATCACAACGCTGGCGCCGTACTGGATGCGGCACGAGCTGGGGCTGGGAGCGGTGGGCTGGACGCTGCTCGGCTGGGTGTGGGGCCTGGGGACGGTAGCCAGCACGGTGTTCCTGTCGGCGTCGAAGTTCTCGGCGCACCAGGGGAAGATCATCGTCTGGAGCGGGGCGGCTTTCGCTCTGACGCTGGTGGTGTTTGGGCTGACGCGCTCGATACCCGTGGCGGCAGTGGCCTGGTGCCTGAACGGCACGTTCTTCACGGCCAACCTGATTACCTCGGCCTCCCTGCTGCAGGTGATCGTGGAAAACGAGTACATGGGTCGGGTGATGTCGCTGAGGTCGCTGTCGGGGGCCATAAACCAGATGTCGGCGGCGCCGCTGGGCGTGGTGGCGGACGGAGTGGGGATGGGGACCATGGTGCCGGCGGCGGCGATACTGCTGGCGCTGCTGATCGCGGCGCCGGGGCTTCTGGTGCCGGCGGTGCGGAAGCTAGACGACGCACACAAGCCGGAGATCGCTGAAGCGGTGGCAGCGGGCTAAGTGGCGCGCCGCCCAGAGCCACCGCGGCCGGCTGCTATCATTAGGCGACCATGGGAGCAATGATCGTCGCCCGCGACCTCGTGAAGCGCTACGGCGAGCTGACGGCGGTCGACGGGATATCGTTCACGGTGGAGGCGGGTGAGTGCTTCGGATTCCTGGGTCCGAACGGCGCCGGGAAGACGACGACCATCCGCATGATCACATGTGTTTCGCCTGTCACCGACGGCTCGTTGATGGTGGACGGGATGCACGTGCAGGTGAACCCGCGGCAGATCAAGTCGGTACTGGGCGTCGTGCCGCAGGACGACAACCTGGACCCCGAACTCAGCGTGCGGCAAAACCTGCGGGCCTACGCGCGCTACTTCGGGCTCTCGGGGCGGGCGGCCGAAGAGCGCATCGACGAAGCGCTGGAACTGATGTCGCTGACGGAGAGGCAGAAGGAAAAGATTGACGCGCTCTCCGGCGGACTGAAACGGCGGCTGACGATCGCGCGGGGACTCCTGAACACACCGCGCATCCTGGTGCTGGACGAGCCGACCACGGGGCTGGACCCGGCGGCCCGCCACCTGGTCTGGCAGAGGCTGCGGCTGCTCCGCTCGCAGGGCGTGACGATGCTGCTGACCACTCACTACATGGAGGAGGCGGCGCAGCTGTGCGACCGGGTGGTGGTGATCGACCACGGGAAGATCATCGCCGAGGGAACGCCGCAGGATTTGGTCCGCGAGCACGCCGGGCAGGACGTCATCGAGGTTCACGCGACCCCTGACGAGAGGCCGGAAGTGATGGCGCAGCTGGCAAGTCTGCACGGTGT
Source organism: Dehalococcoidia bacterium (assembly GCA_035702935.1). Classification (GTDB taxonomy): domain Bacteria; phylum Chloroflexota; class Dehalococcoidia; order SM23-28-2; family RBG-16-64-32; genus DASSZB01. Next base: position 5,303 of record DASSZB010000385.1, on the reverse strand, counting down.
GACAATTGAAGAGGTGGAAGACATCGTGTACGTTTATTTGCGCGGCGACAACGGGATCGACCCCGCAGCCCTGGAGGTCGGCGCGGAGAAGCTGGTGCACCGGCGCGCGAACCTGGAAGACGTGTTCCTGCGCTTGACCGGGAGGGGGCTGGAAGAATGACGACAATTGCGATACCGCGGAGGCTGGAGCGCGTCGCCCAGCGGCCGGATGTGTCGTGGCTGGCAGTGCGGGTGTGGGAGCGAAACCGGGATGTCTTCCTGAACATCTGGAAGGCAGAGGCGATCTGGCCGTTCATCGAACCGCTGCTGACGCTGGTGGCGCTGGGGTTCGGGCTAGGCGATTTCATAGAACTGGACCGCAAGGAGAGCTACATCGAGTTCATCGGGCCGGGCATCCTGGCCGCCTACGCCATGTGGATGGCAAGCGCTGAGGGCTGCTGGGGCGGCTACTTCCGGATCGACCAGAAGACGTTCGACGCCATGCTGGCGACGCCAGTTTCCATCGACGACGTGACCAGCGGGGAGGTGCTCTGGGCGTCGACGCGGTCCCTGATCAGCGTGTCCGCCATATTCCTGGTCGTGCTGGTCTTCGGGGCCATCGACTCCGTGCTGGCACTGCTGATCCTGCCGCTGGCGCTGCTGCCGGGGGTGATGTTCGGGGCTATCTCGCTTTCGTATGCCGCAATCGCGAAGTCTGTCAGTTCGCTGAACTACTTCTTCGCGGTTTTCATCACACCGCAGTTCTGGCTGGCGGGCGCGTTCTTCCCGCTGGACGAACTGCCGGGATGGGTGAACGTCCTGGCGTGGTTTACTCCCGCTTTCCACGTGGTGGAGCTGTACCGAGGCCTGACCACAGGTCACCCGGAGTGGATCGACCTGGCGCACGTTGCCTGGATACTGGCCGTGAGCGCGGTGTTCTACGCGCTGGCGATCGTGCTCATGCGGCGGAGACTGGTGAAGTGAAGCCGCGTATCGCCGTGCCGCACTGGAAGGCGCCGACCTGGGAGCGCACGAAGTACTACCTCGATTCCATTGACGCCGCCGGCGGCGAGCACGTGATCCTGGAAGATGGCGAGTTGCCCGGTGACATCCGCGGCCTGATGCTGCTGGGTGGCGTGGATGTGGATCCGGCCCTGTACGGAGAGAAGCGCGGGCCGAAGACAGACCGTCCGCACAAGGAGCGCGACGCACAGGAGCTGGCCCTGCTGCGGCAGGCCCTGGAGCAAGATGTCCCCGTGCTCTGCATCTGCCGCGGGCACCAGTTGCTTAACGTGGCGATGGGTGGCTCGCTGGTGCAAGACATCGAAGATGGGACGCACCGCTGGTCCGATGACGGGTCATCCGGCTGGCACGAGGTTACGCTCGATGGCGGTGGGCGCCTGGCGGATGTATACGGGAGAGGCTCCGTGCTGCGCGTGAACAGCCGGCACCACCAGGGGGTGGCGGCAGGAGGCCTGGGAAGCGGGCTCCGGGTGACCGCGAAGTCCCCCGACGGCTGGGTGGAAGCGGTGGAAGGGGCGACGCAGCGCTGGCTAATCGGCGTGCAGTGGCACCCGGAGCGCCCGGAGATGCACCCGGATTCGGACGCCCTTTTCGAGGCGTTCGTGGAAGCCTGCCGCGCGTAAGCGGCTGACTCAAGTAAATCAGTTGCTGGTTCGTTGACACCTTGGCGCCCAAGTGCTAACTTTTAGCGCGCTACACGCAGGGGGCTCTTGCTATGCTCGACTCTCGCCTCCCGTTGCCGGGAGTGCATCTCTTCCAGGGCCTTGCCGAGGAAGATCTGGCCGACATCCAGGCCAGAGTGACACTCCGAACATTTGGACGGGGTGATGACCTGTTGCTCACGGGTCAGGCCACGCCCGGGTTATTCGTACTAAAGACGGGTGCGGTTTCCGCCTTCGTCACAGCTGACGGCGGAATCGAACGGGAAGTGGCGACGCTGGGTCCGGGCGAATGCGTGGGCGAGATGGCACTGCTATCGGGCGAACCACCCTCGGCTACCGTCAGGGCCATGACGGACACGGAAGCGTGGTTCCTTGAGCCGGGTGCGTTCGTGGAACTGCTGGAGAGCCATCCCGGCCTGTGGCGAAACCTGGGCCATATCCTCAGCAAGCGCCTGGCCCGTACCAGCAAGCACTTGCTCGCCAGGACGCATTCCTCGCTCATCCCCTTACTGCTGGATTGCGGTGACGACGAGGCGGCAGTGCTGGCGCCGGCGGTAGCCGCGAGCCTCGCCCGCCAGACCGGCAAGCGCGTCCTTCTCGTGGATGGCAGGGGGGCGGCGGCACGCAAAGTTGAGGGGGACCCGGGACGGACGGCGGCCCCACTTTACGAATTGCTCGAAGACAAGTCATTGTTGGCGCGGCATGAGGCTGCGGGCGACACCGGAAACGGCCTCAACGGCGCCCGCGTCGTGGCCCTGGGCGGCGAGGGCGGACTTAACGAAAACCAGCACATCGCCGCCCTTGAAATGGTAATGCCGGCGTACGACTTCGTGCTTCTGCTGGACGGTCGCGGACGCGCGTCCGGCCCGCGGCTGCTGGAGCGCGCCCGCTCCGTGCTGGCGCTGGTAACGCCGGACGAAAGCAGATCACCGCCGGCGTGGCTCAAGCAGTCCATCGAGGACCTCACGCTGCGCCACCGCCTGGAGGTGGCGATGCTGGCGGGCGACAAGCGGGGCGTCTTTGCCCTGGAAGAGATCGAGGATATTCTCGGCCGGGCGGTAGTCAGGCTACCGCTATCGAAAGAGAGCCTCCAGCTTATGGCCGAGAGGGGCCGTCCGGCTGCCGCGGACCAGGCGGCCATCGACCGGCTGGCCCGCCTGATAGGCGAGATCGAGGTGGGTGTGGCGCTAGGCGCCGGCGCCGCCAAAGGCTTCGCGCACATCGGTGTCCTGCGGGTTCTCCAGGAGCAAAATGTACCTATCGACTACCTGGCAGGATGCAGCATCGGGGCCGTCGTGGGGGCGATGTTCGCCTTCGGCCTGCCGCTGGACGAGATTGCGGCGCGAATGCAGGGGGTGGACCGTAAGCTAAAGCGATGGACGCTCCCCTTCCGCTCGCTGTGGAGCGACGCGGGACTCAAGGAACTGCTCCGAAGCCCGGCTCCAACGGTCCGCTTCCGGGATCTGCAGTTGCCGTTCGCTGCTGTGGCCACCGACGTCGTAACAGGACGCGAGATCCCGATACGAAAGGGGCTGGTATGGCGCGCCGTGCAAGCCAGCACTTCGGTGCCGGGGATCTTCCCGGCGGTGCTGCTGAACGGCCGCTACCTGGTGGACGGCGGACTGGTAAACCCTGTGCCCAGCCAGACAGTGCGGCACCTCGGCGCCGACATCGTCATCGCTGTCGACCTTATGAGCCCGTCAGGGCAAAGCCACCACCTGAAGACAACAACAAACGGGCGGAGCGGCAAGAAACGGCTCCCTAACCTCGTGGAGATGCTGTGGCGGGCGAACGAGATCATGCAGGAAGAAGTGACACTCCGCAGCGCGGCCACGGCGGACATTACGATCGCGCCGCCGCTGGGACGCGTACGCTGGAGCGACTTCAGCCAGCGGGGGAAGGAATTCATCGCCGTGGGCGAAGCGGCCACCCGCGGGAAAATCGCGGAGATGCGGGACCTGATACCGTTCATGTCGGCGGTCGCCGCCGCATGACCACGGCTGAATCCAACACCGCCGAGTACCTGAAGAGCGTCCCGATCTTCGCCTCGTGCCCTGATGAGACGCTGGCCGACGTGGCGGCGCTCCTCGAGCCTGTGCAACTGGCAGCGGGCTCCGTCGTGTTCTCCGAAGGCGACGAGGGCGCCGGCATGTACATTGTCGCTTCCGGCCAGCTGCGCGTGGTCTCAGACGTGGCCGCGGAGAAGGTGATCTTTGCGCACCTGGGACCGGGCGAGTTCTTCGGCGAGATGGCCCTGATAACCGGAGAGCCGCGTTCTGCGGGGGTGATCGCCACTACAGAAGCGCAGCTGTGGCGGCTGCGGAAGGCGGACTTTGACGCGATCGTGGGGCGGCACCCGGAGATCAGCATCCAGATCAGCCGTGTGCTGGGCGAGCGTTTGCGCCGGGGGAACGTGCAACGCTTTGAGAACGAGGCCTTCACCTACGTGACGCTCACCGCCGAGCGGCCGGAGATTACGATCGGGCGCCTGCCAGAGAACGACGTGGTGATCGCCGACCCGCAGGTCGCCGGGATACACGCCCGCTTGCGGTCCATGGAGGGCCGTTGGGTGATCTATGACGAGGACACGGAGAGCGGCACGTACGTCAACCGCCAGCGCGTGAAGGTGGCGGAACTGAAAGACGGCGACGAGATCCTGATCGGGACGAACAAAGTGTTCCTGGACGGGCTCACTGTCAGGGGGTTCACCGGCCGCGAGGGCGTGCGGATTGACGTCACGGGGCTGACGAAGGCGTTGAAGGACGGCCGCCGCATCCTGGACGACGTCTCGCTGAGCATTTACCCGGGCGAGCTGGTGGCAATCGTGGGCGGCAGCGGCGCGGGGAAGACGACGCTCCTGCACGCGCTCAACGGCTTCTCGCCGGGGACGGCGGGTTCGGTGACATACAACGGCGTCCCGCTATACGAGAATCTGGACCTGTTCCGGCCCGTGCTCGGCTACGTGCCCCAGGACGACATCGTGCACGAAGAGCTGACCGTGGAGCGAACCCTGTACTATGGGGCCAAGCTGCGGTTGCCAAAGGACACGCGGCCGCAGGAGATCCGGGAGCGCATCGAGGAAGTGCTGCTGGCGGTAGGGCTGCAGGAGCGGCGGGGCGTGGAGGTGCGGCGGCTCTCGGGCGGACAGCGCAAGCGCGTCAGCGTGGCATTGGAGCTGCTTGCGCGGCCACGGGCCCTTTACCTGGACGAGCCCACCTCGGGACTTGACCCGGCGCTGGAAGGGCGGATGATGTCCCTCTTCCGCGACCTGGCGGAGAACGGCGCCACGGTGCTGGTCTCGACGCACGTTACGCAGAACTTGCGCATGTGCGACAAGGTCGCGGTGATGGCTCCGGGCGGGCACCTGGTGTTCTTCGGCTCGCCCACAGAATCGCTGCGTCACTTCGGGGTCCCAGATTTCCAGGGGATATACGCCCTCCTGGAGACCGAGGAGCAACGGGAACACTGGGCGAATGCCTTCCCAGGCTCCCCGGCCTATGCCGTAAACGTACGGGAGCGGCTGGAGTCGCGGGAAAAAGAGGTGCAGCCAGAAGCGGCCGCCGAGAAGGGGAGCCGCAAGAACCAGCGGGCCGGGTTCCTGCGGCAGCTCTACTGGCTGACAGTGCGTTACGCGGAGGT
>DASSZB010000326.1:0-2948 GCA_035702935.1 Dehalococcoidia bacterium | reverse complement strand
CGCATCCGGGGACTGGCTCGTGGCGAGGAGATGGAGGGCGTCACGGTGCAACGCATGGTGCCGGAAGGGATTGAGGCAATCGTGGGTGTCACGCAGGACCCGCTTTTCGGGCCGCTGATCATGTTTGGCCTCGGCGGCACGCTTGTGGAGCTGCTGAAGGACGTAGCGTTCCGCATTCACCCGCTGACGGACGTCGACGCCAGGGAGATGGTGCGCTCCGTGAAGGGATACGCGCTGCTGGAGGGCTGGCGCGGGTCGCCGCCGGGAGACGTGGCGGCGCTGGAAGACCTGCTGCTGCGGGTGTCCTATCTCATCGAGGAAGTGCCGGAGATCGCGGAGATGGACCTGAACCCGGTCAAGGTGCTGCCGCCGGGCCAGGGGTGCGTGGTGGTGGACACCCGAATTCTGCTGCGGCGCGGCTAGCGCTCCGCCAGGGCGGGTCGACCCCGTCGTTGCCCGTCTCGCCCCAATCCGATAGCATCTGCCTACAACCAGCAGCGGGGTGCAACAGAAGGGGCAGCCGGGGATGTCGAAGCAGTACAACGTAGCCGTCGTGGGCGCTACCGGCCTCGTGGGGCAGGAGTTCCTGAAGATCGCGATGCAGCGCAGCTTCCCGATCAAGGGACTGAAACTGCTAGCATCTCACCGGTCGGCGGGACGCAAGATCTCCTACGGTGAGTGGGAGCTCGAAGTGGAAGAAGCAACTTCGAAGTCCTTCGCCGGGTGCGACCTGGCGTTCTTCTCAGCCACGACTGAGGTCTCCAAGTCGCTGATCCCCGCAGCCGTCAAAGCCGGCGCCATCAGCATCGACGACAGCTCCGCCTGGCGGATGGAGCCAGACGTGCCACTGGTCGTACCCGAGGTCAACGGTGATGACCTGAATGATCACAAGGGCATCATCTCCATCCCCAACTGCCCTACAACACCGCTCTGCCAGGTCCTGTGGCCGGTGCACAAGGTGAACCGCATCCAACGCCTGATCGTGGACACGTACCAGTCCGTCTCGGGCACGGGCGCGGCCGCCGTGCAGGAGCTCACGGAACAGACGCGCCAGGTGCTCGACGGCAACGCCACCCGCCCCCACGTGTACCCTCACCAGATCGCCTTCAACCTGCTGCCGCAGGTGGACGTCTTCCTCGGAAGCGGCTACACCAAGGAAGAATGGAAGGTGATGAACGAGACCCGCAAGATCATGCACGAGCCGGACCTGGCAGTTTCGGCGACGTGCGTGCGGGTGCCGGTTTACACGGGCCACTCGGAGGCCATCCATGTCGAGTTTTCGAAGAGCATCTCCCCGGAGGACTTCTACAACATCATCCACGATGCGCCCGGTGTGACCGTCCAAGATGAGCCTTCGGTTAACGTCTATCCGACGCCGTGGACGGTGGCCGGCCGCGACGACACGTACGTGGGCCGCATCCGCCAGGACGCATCCCACCAGAACGGAATCGCTTTCTGGCTGGTGAGCGATAACATCCGCAAGGGTGCGGCGCTGAACGCCATCCAGATCGCAGAAGAACTCGTCGAGCGCGGGCTGATCTAACAGTCATCCCGGCAATCTCAGGACGCCCGGGCGATGGCCTGTGCTATTATTTCCGCACGCCCTGAACGTTAGCCCTATGGGAGGCTCCCCATGGAGATCGGCCGTCTACTCACAGCAATGGTTACGCCCTTCGATAGCGAAGGGCAGGTAGACTACGCCATCGCCAAGCGACTGGCTCTCGCTCTCCTGGACACCGGAAGTGATGGTGTGGTGGCAGCCGGCACTACAGGAGAGGCGCCGACGCTGTCGCAGCGGGAAAAGCTGCGCCTGTTCAGCGAACTGAAGTCCGCTGTCGGGGACCGCGGCGCGGTGGTGGCCGGGGTGGGCACGTACAACACTGCGGAGAGCGTCGAGCAGGCGCGGGAAGCGGCGCGGACCGGCGTCGACGGGCTCTTGATCTCCACGCCGTACTACAGCAAGCCGCCACAGGAGGGACTTTTCAGGCACTTCGAGGCCGTGGCGAACGCGGCGCAGATCCCCTGCATCATATACAACATCCCCGGGCGCACCGGGATCAACGTCACCGCGGATACCCAGCTCCGCATCGCCCAGGTCCCGAACATCATCGGAGTCAAGGAGGCCTCGGGCGACCTGGACCAGATCGCTCGCATCATCGAAGAGGCCCCGTCCACGTACCGCGTTTGGAGCGGAGACGACCAGATGACGCTGCCCATCCTGGGAGTGGGCGGGTACGGCTGCATCTGCGTGGTCTCCCACCTGACGGGAATCCAGATGCGAGAGCTGATCCAGGCGCACGTGGACGGCCGCGTAGGAGACGCTGCGCGGATCCACCGTCGCCTGCTGCCGCTGATGAAGACGCTGATGACGGCGGCCGGTAACCCGGTGCCCGTCAAGTACGCGCTCAACCAGGTGGGCTTCCCGGCCGGCGGCTTCCGGTTGCCGCTGGTGGAGCCTGACGCAGCCGCCGCGGAGAAAGTGATGGCGGAAGTCCGCCGGCAGCGCATCGACCTGGCAGTCGCTGTATGAACCAGATAGCCTCGGTGTGCGCATTGGTTGGCTTCCCGTTTCCAGTCGCCAGTATCGGCTGAGAAGGAGAATCCCTGTTGGAATATCGAACGCTGGGCCGGTCAGGGCTGCACGTGTCCGTCGTCGGCCTGGGCTGCAACAACTTCGGGATGAAGCTCGACAATGAGGGGACGGCGGCCGTCGTTAACAAGGCGATCGATACCGGCATCACGCTTTTCGACACGGCGAACATCTACGGCGGCGCAGGCCGGTCCGAGGAGTTCCTCGGCGCGGCGCTTGGGAGCCGGCGGCAGGACGTCATCGTGGCCACGAAGTTCTCCGGACCGATGGGACAGGGGCCGGCGAACCGGGGGACATCGCGCCATCACATCTTCCAGCAGGCCGAGGCCAGCCTGCGGAGGCTGGGAACGGACTACAT
>DASSZB010000143.1:0-2693 GCA_035702935.1 Dehalococcoidia bacterium | reverse complement strand
GAGGCCGAGCAGTTGACCAACATCGTCGCTGTAGCCAGTGCTTTCGAGGTGATGCCGGTTACCGTCACGTCCTCAGTCGTGTCAGGTCCGCACGGGACGCTGGCGGTGCTTTCGAACCGCGAGGGACGGACGATGGACGGCTGGAAGCCGTACGCGGGCGAAGCGCGCAGCTTTTACGCAAACTCCGACTACGGCCCCGAGGGCTACCGCGCGGCTAACGAAATCATCCTGGCAACCGGGGCGAGCCAGACGACCGTGGCGCACGAGTTGGTCCATGGCTGGACGTTTCGCGATGTGGCTCCCGACGAATACGTGCTGGCGCTGCTGGGTGACGAGATGCGCTCCTTCATGGCGGCGGCAGGATGGGAGCAGCTGGGCACAGATGAAGACGTGCGGTCCGCAGCTAGGGAGCCGTGGGAGACGGTGAACACCCTGTTCGCGTATGTTGGGCCGCCGCTATTGTACGTAGACGCCTATGGGAACGAGGCCACACTAGTGGCGGACAATCCGTTGGAAGCGATCGCCTCAACGGGCGCGTTGTACTACGCGCGGCCGGCGGGCACGCCTCTCCCGGCCTGGCCCGCCACCTGGGCCTGGTTCGACGCCGCCTTCGCTTAGCGGCCCTGGGACAGGCGCTTAATGAGCCAGGCCGGAAGGCCGGCATCCGTCATCAGCTTCTGCGTGGAGTTGATGTCGTACTCCACGCGCCTCAGGACCACCTCTCCTGCCTCCGTATCGTAGATCGCGCATGACGCCCGCGGGTCGTGGTCCCGGGGCTGACCGACGCTGCCGGGGTTGAGGACCATCTTGCCCCGCTCTGAGAGGCGCACGGCGTCATCGTTCTTCAACTGGTAGAGATCGCACCGCTGCTCCCAGTCCGGGTGCTGGTAAGCGGCCATAGGCACGTGCGTGTGGCCGACCAGCCCGAACGGGGTTTCCTGGAGCCCGAGGTGCGCCAGGGCCACTTCTTCATCGTAGAGGTACTCCCAGATGGGGTCGCGGAGAGAGCCGTGGACGAGGGTGAAATCTCCCTGGGTGGCTACCTCCGGCAGGGCATCAAGCAATGCCCGGTCTTCCACACTGAGGTGTTCGCGCGTCCAGTGGGCGGCCGCGGCGGCGTCCGGGTTGAAGTACTCGGTGCTGATGGCGCCGGTGGCGGTGCGCTCGTGGTTGCCGGCCACCCAGACGGCGCCCAGTTCCCGGAGGCGGGCGATGCACTCGGCGGGTTGCGGGCCGTAGCCGACGGCGTCGCCGAGGCACCAGACCGCGTCGAAGGGGCCGTCCGACGCGGCGCTGCGGAGTACGGCGTCGAGGGCCACGAGGTTGCCGTGGATGTCGGAGACGATGAGAGTCCTCACGGGGCGAGTATACCGGAGGCGCGCTCGTATAATGGCCGTGTGGACGTCTCGGAGATCGGTGAATTCGGGCTGATAAAGCGGCTCACGTCCATCCTGGGGCAAGAGGCGCCGCAGGACATGGTCGTTGGTATCGGCGATGATGCCGCGGCCTGGCGGGCCGGGGACCAGTACGTACTGGCGACCACCGACACGCTGGTTGAGGGCGTGCACTTTCTGCCCGCGGTCACGCCGTGGGCTGACGTGGGTTGGAAGGCACTGGCCGTGAATGTCAGCGACATCGGCGCAATGGGTGGGGAGCCGATGTTCGCGCTGATCACGCTGGCGCTCCCGCCGGAGACAGCGGTGGGTGACATAGAGGATCTTTACCGCGGCCTACGCGAGTGCGCGGTGAGGTACGCGGTGACGGTGGCGGGCGGCGACGTGGTCAGCGCACCGCAAGTCTCGATCACCGTCGCCCTCATTGGGCACGCACAGGTCAGCGCGGGCCAGCCACGCCTTCTGCTGCGCAGCGGCGCCAGGGTGGGCGACGCCATTGCCGTGAGCGGGACGCTTGGCGACTCTGCCGGCGGACTGTCGAGCATGCGACCAGGTAATCAAGTGCATGTGGCGCTTGTCGCCGCGCACCTGCGGCCTCAGCCGCCGCTGTTGCTGGGCCAGGAGGCAGCACGAGAAGGCATTCGCTGCGCGATCGACGTCTCGGACGGACTCCTGCAGGACATTGGCCACGTCTGCGAGATGTCAGGAGTGGGCGCACTGGTGAAGGCCGATGCGGTGCCGGTCAGCGAGGCGCTGCACGGGGCGTACCCGGACGACGCCCTGCGCCTTGCCTGTACTGGCGGCGAGGATTACGAGCTTGTGCTGGTGGGGAAACGCAAACTGATCGAGCGGGCGGCAGCGTCGTCCGGCATCGACGTCACGTTCATCGGTGAGATTGTCGAGGATGCGGAAAGGCGAGTACGTTTGCTGGACGGCGAGGGCCGGGAGATCGATTTCGGGACAGCCGGCTGGGATCACATGCGGGCCGCCAAGCGAGGAGCATGAGCGGGGACCTGCGGTTAGAATCGGGCGGGCCGGAGGACACACGCGCCATCGGGGAGCGGCTGGGCAGGCTCCTCGAGGCCGCCGATGTTGTGCTGCTGCAGGGCGAACTGGGCGCCGGAAAGACGACGTTTGTGCAGGGAATCGCGCGGGGGCTGGGTTTCAGTGGGTCGGTGTCATCCAAGTCCTTCGTGCTGCTGGGGGAGTACGCCGGCCGCGTCAAGCTGTACCACGCCGACCTCTACCGGCTGGACGACCCGGACCAGGTGCTGGACCTGGCTCTTGAAGAGATTGCGG
>DASSZB010000096.1:0-6723 GCA_035702935.1 Dehalococcoidia bacterium | reverse complement strand
GTCTCCGCCAAGGAGGGCACGAACGTCGACCTGCTGCTGGAGGCGATCGCCGAGCGCATCCCGCCACCAAAGGGCGACCCGGACGCACCCCTGCGCGCGCTCATCTTCGACTCCAAGTACGACTCCTACAAGGGCGTGCTGGCCTACGTGGCCGTCGTCGATGGCGAGATCAGGTCCGGCCAGAAGCTCCGCCTGATGTGGAACGGCAAGGTCGTCGAGCCGCTGGAGACGGGCGTCTTCAAGCCACAACTCCAGGCCAACGAGGGCCTAACAGCGGGCGAAGTGGGCTACGTCGCCACGGGCCTGAAGACCGTCCGCGACTGCCACGTCGGCGACACCATCACGTCCGAAGACAGGCCCGCACCGGCGCCGCTGCCGGGTTACCGCGCCGCCAAGCCCATGGTCTTCGCCGGCCTCTACCCGTCCGACGCCAATGACTACGAAGAGCTCCGCGACGCCCTCGAGAAGCTGCAGCTCAACGACGCCTCCCTCCAGTACGAGCAGGAGTCCTCCGTGGCCCTGGGGCCGGGCTTCCGCGCCGGCTTCCTCGGCCTCCTCCACATGGACATCGTCCAGGAGCGCCTGGAACGCGAGTACGGCCTCGACAACCTGGCCACAGCCCCGTCCGTCGAGTATCACGTGAAGACCACCGACGGCGTTGAGCACGCCGTCGACTCCCCCGCCGACATGCCGGACCCCAGCCGCATCGCCGAAGTGGGCGAGCCCTGGATGAACGTCTCCATCGTCGCCCCGGACCGCTACATCGGCACCATCATGGAGCTGGTCACCGGCCGCCGCGGCAGCTTTGTGAAGATGGAGTACCTGGAGCACGCCGAGGGCATCGAGCAGGGCGCCCGGCGCGTCATGCTGGAGTACAAGGTGCCGCTCTCCGAGATGCTCGTCGACTTCTATGACCAGTTGAAGTCCCGCTCCCAGGGCTACGCCAGCATGGACTACTCGTTCAGCCACTACTCGCCGGAGCCCCTCGTGAAGGTGGAGATCCTGGTGAACGGCATCCCGGTGGACGCCCTCAGCGTCCTCATCCACCACGACAGCGCCCAGAAGCAGGGCCGCGCCCTCGTCGAGAAGCTGCGATCGCTCATCCCCCGCCAGATGTTCGAGGTGCCCATCCAGGCCGCCATCGGCGGCCGCATCATCGCCCGCGAGAGCGTGAAGGCGCTGCGCAAGAACGTCCTGGCCAAGTGCTACGGCGGCGACGTCACCCGCAAGCGCAAGCTCCTCGAGAAGCAAAAGGCGGGTAAGAAGAGGATGAAACGAGTGGGCAACGTGGAAATCCCCCAGGAAGCCTTCATGTCGCTCCTACGCATCGGCAAATGATGCGGTTTTAGTGTAGTCCGAGTTGCGAAGGAGATAACCGGATAGGAATAGAATCAGGGCATGGACAAGATCAAAGTATGCGTAATCGTGCCGTTTGAACCGCTTCGCACGGGGTTGGCCAGCACAATCGCCCGGGCACCCGACATGGAGGTCATCGACGAGCTCGAGGGCCTGACGGCTCTGCCGGGGAGAGCGGCGTTCCGGGAAGCCCACGTGCTCGTGGTGGATTCGGACGGCCTGCTGGGGGCGCGGCGGCCGACGTACGATCAGCTGGACAGGTGGCTGCCCCAGTTGAAGGTGCTTTTCCTGGGAACGCGGGAGGATGCCCGCAACCTGACCCCCGACGATCTGCCGGCGTACATGAGGCTGGACACCGTGGGTTTCATCTTCAAGGATGGGCCGGCTGAACGCCTTCTTGAGGCTATCCGGCTGGTGAACGCCAGCACGTTCGTCTGCGAGACGGGGCTGATACGCCACATCCTGACCCGCCTGAGTCAATGGGCCACGTACTCAGACGATAACAGCGGGTCGCAACTCTCCGAGCGGGAGATGGAAGTACTCACGCTTGTGACCCAGGGCGCATCAAACAAAGCCATAGCCCAGGAACTGTTTCTTTCGGAGGGAACAGTGAAGGCGCACGTCAGCCATGTGATGGGAAAGCTGGGCGTGGAGCGGCGGACCGATCTGGTCCGGTACGCTCTCACCCGTGGCCTGGTAAAGCCGGCGGAAGATGGATCTAACGCAGGCTGAGGCGGTCTCCGGTCCTCGCACACCGGCGATTATTGACGTAAGATTGTGCGTGGGGGTGCAGTGATGGAACGCGACCGCGTCATCGCGGATGTTGACGAGTCTCTGATTGCACGGGTGGCGACGCTTAGCCGCGGCGGCCAGCGCTGGCTGAAGACGGCGATCCAGGCGATCGTGACTTCCGAGATCGTGCTCGACGCTGAGGAGCAGCAACCGAGCAGACCCGCCAGACGGCGAGAGACAAAGGCCCTGGAGCCGCCGGCGCAGGAACCGGCCAGCCTCGAGGACGTGATCACCGGCAAGGCAGACCTCCGGGATCACCTGGAAGCTTATCCAGAGCTCCAGGATGAACTGGAGGGCCTGGCAGACGTGATTGACCTGTTGCGCGAGGCCGGCGAGTCACGACGCAAGCGGGGAGAACAGATCCTGCGCGAGGAAATCCTCGGCGAGAAGCCCGAGGAGGATTCGGGGCCGGACGAAGAAACCGGACGTAAGCGGCGCTAGACTAAATCGACTGCAGCGCCCTGCGCGGCGAGGACATGGGTGCCGCTATCCACGAAGATGATGTTCCCCGTGACCATGCGGGCCATGTCGGAGGCGAGGAAGGCCGCCGTGTTGCCCACATCTTCGATGGTGATGTTCTCGCGCAGCGGTGAAGCTTCTTCGGTCCAGCGCCGGAGGGCGGTGATGCCCTTGACCGCGCTCGCCGAGAGCGTGCGTATGGGGCCGGCGGAGATGGCGTTGACCCGGATCTTGCTCGGGCCCAGTTCCACGGCGAGGTACTTTATACCGGTTTCCAGGGCCGCCTTGGCAGGCGCCATGGCGCTATAGCCGGGCACGGCGCGCTCGACGGCATTGTAGGTGAGGGCCGTGATGCTGCCGCCACCGTTTTCGCGCAGGGCAGGGGCAACTGCGCGGGCGATGGCGTTCAGGGAGTAGGCGCTGATCTCCATGGCCATCTTGTAGCCGTCCCGGGAGATCTCTGAGAAGGGGCGGTTGAGGTCGTCGCGGTCGGCGTAGGCGATGCAGTGAATGACGGCGTCCAGGCCGTGCCAGGCGCTGCCGAGGCTGCCCATCATCTTCTGGAGGCTGGCGTCCTCACGGACATCGCAGGGGAAGAGCGGATAGTCCTCGCGAGCGCCCAGGGAGGCCACGAGATGGCGGACATTTCGTTCGATGCGACCCTTGGGCTCTTCCTGGTAGGTGAAGGCGAGGGTGGCGCCCTGCCGATGAAGAGCTTCGGCGATGCCCCAGGCGATGCTGTGCTTGTCGGCGACGCCCATGACCAGCGCTTTCTTCCCACCGAGGAGACCTGTCCCGCGGGTCATGTCCGTCTTGCTGGGGTCAGTCGGGGCTGCGCTCACTTGGCCTCCTTGCGAAAGTTCTCGGGTGAGTCTGTCGCCTGCTCCGCATCCAAGCGTTCAAAGCATGCGAACAGTGTATCAGCAATCTCTGTCCGGTCTTTCTCCGGATCCAGGAGCGGCGGGACTAAGACTATGCGGCCGCTCGCCAGCGCCATGTCGAAGGCCACGGCGACGCCACCCGAACTACGGCCGAAGACGCGGGTTTCGGACCCGGCTTCGGCGATGTGGGCGCGGTAGGCCATGCGCTTTCCGTACAGCGCGATGTAATCGGCGAAGGGATGGCCGGGGTCGGAAACCTCGACGGGCGCCTTGCCAAAACCGGGGAGGAGGCCGGACTTGTAATCGAAGCCGTCTGGCCTGGGGAGCCACTCGTAGCGCCGCCAAGCATCGACACCTTGGATGCCATAATGTACGGCGTCCGGATAGGCAACACACAGTAACAATCCGCCGCGGGCGAAGAACTGGGCGGCTTCCCGAGCGCGCATTGCCAGCAGATCGGCGAGCCCGAAGTTGCTTGCTGTGGTATCCCCATTTTCAACGGGCTGGCCGGCGAAAGTCTTGTGCTCGGCGGAGCCGTTCGTGACCTCGTCGACAACGCGGGAGACCGCTGACATCTCCACGATCAGGCGCGTGTATTCCGAGATGGAAGGGGCCGAGGCGAACGAGTAGTTATCGAACGAGACGTGCGGCAACGGCGTGCCGATGACGAGGGTGCGCGGCGGCATCAGTCGAGGGGAGGGGGCTGCAGATAGGAGCGGAGGTCGGAGCCGGCGTCCGGGTCACGAAGGCCCTGGTAGATGGCGGCTCTGAGGAGGCCGAGAGGCTGGCCGCAGTCGAAGCGAACACCCTCGTACTCGTAGGCGTAGACGGTCTGGGTGCGCCGGAGGTTATCGAACGCGTCCATAAGCCAGATTTCGCCGGCACGGCCCGGCGGAGTGGTGTCGAGCGCGTCGAACAGTTCCGGCGTGCAGACGAAGCGGCCCACCGTGGCGAGGTTGGAAGGGGCCCCCTGGACCGAAGGTTTCTCGATCACGCTCTTCACCTCGTACAGCCGGTCGGTTACGGGAGCGGGATCGATTATCCCGTAAAGACTGACCTGCTCATTCGGGACCTGCTGCACAGCCAGGACTGTTCCGCCGCGGGCGTCGAAGACGTCGATGAGCTGGCGGATGGCGGGGACGGGGTGAAAGATGACGTCGTCCGGGAAGAAGACGGCGAAGGGCTCGTGTCCGACGATCTCGCGGGCGATCATGACGGCGTGGCCGTTGCCGAGGCGCTCCTTCTGGCGGACGAAGACCATATCGATATCGGCAAGTCTGCGCACTTCCACCAGTTGGTCCTTTTTGCCCGTGGCTTCAAGGGATTGCTCGAGCTCAAAGTTGTGATCGAAATGGTCTTCCATCGCCCGCTTGAAGCTGCTGGTGACCATGACGATCTGCTCGATGCCGGCAGCGAGGGCTTCGTCGACGATGTACTGGATGACGGGCCGGTCGAAGAGCGTCAGCATCTCCTTGGGCACCGTCTTGGTGGCGGGGAGGAAGCGGGTGCCAAAGCCGGCGGCAAGGATCACGGCCTTGCGGACTTTCATGCGGGGAGCGGCTCCTTTCCGGCGACCAGCGGCAGGTTGCTAGGCGGTAGTCTAGCGCAGGCCATGGGGGGCAGCAAGGCGAGGGGCTGCGCCTTGACACCCTTCACGGGCCGCCCATACGATGGGTCGTGGTCGTGCTAGACGGGGAGCTAGCGGTGCCCTGAACCCGCAATCCGCTATAGCGGGGTCGAATTCCCGCTCGAGGTCCCTGGTACCACGGGGACTGCCCCCGGTAAGTAGTGTTGATAATCTGGCCCTGCGCGGCAAGGCGCTGCGAACCCCGTCAGGCCCGGAAGGGAGCAGCGGTAAGTAGTTAGCCTTGGGCGCCGCAGGTCTACCGGGTTGGAGCTGGCTGCCGGACGGAAAGCCCGTGGTCCGGATCGACAGCGGGTGCACGACCGAATTACTGGTAGCTGACAGCAAACAGCTCACATCTGACTGCCACAGCTTACATCCACACCCCTGTGACCCTTTGAAGGGTTGCGCCCTATGATGGGGGCGTGACACCGCGCGTTCGGGCCCGCAAATCACTCGGCCAGCACTGGCTGACTGACGGGCGCTACCTTTCCCGCATCGCTGCCGCTGCCGACTTCACAGACGCGGATACAGTGCTGGAAGTGGGCGCCGGGACTGGGCTTTTGACGGAGAGGTTGGCCACCCGGGCCAGCAGGCTGGTCGCCGTTGAGGTGGATTCCCGGCTGGCGGCAGCCCTGAGGGAGCGGTTCGCAGGGAAGCCCAAGGTCAGGATCTTCGAGGCAAATGTGCTGGAGGCGGAGGTGGACGCTATCCTGTCAGCGGGCGACGGCGGTCTGCCGTATGTGGTCGTGGGCAACCTCCCGTACTTCATTGGCACGGCCATCATCCGCAAGTTCATCCGTGACAGGGTGCGGCCGCGGTGGGTAATCGCAACGCTGCAGGCAGAGGTAGCGGCGAACATGGCGGCGCAGCCCGGGCATATGTCGTACCTGAGCGTGGAGACCCAGGTCTTCGCGGAGGCGCAGGTGCTCTTCCGGATACCGCCGCGCGCGTTCACGCCGGCCCCGAAGGTCGATTCCGCTGTTATCCGGCTGGACGTCCACGACGGCCCAGGCGTTGAGGTGGACGACATGGACTCCTTCCTGGCGCTGGCGCGGGCAGGCTTTGCGGCGCCGCGGAAGCGGCTGCGGAACTCCCTGGCAATCGGACTGCGCGTCGATCCGTCAGAAGCTGACGCGATGATAGGCCGAGCCGGGTTGGACCCGGGGCGACGGCCGGCGGAGTTATCGCTGCCGGACTGGCGGGCGCTGTACTTCGCGCTACGAGCGCGCACGGCGGAGGCAGGATGAGGGTGCGCACGATCGCCCCGGCGAAGATCAACTGGACGCTGGAGGTGCTGGGCAAGCGACCGGACGGCTACCACGAAGTACGGACAGTACTGCAGACTGTCGACCTGTGTGACGAGGTCACGCTGCAGGCAAGCGACGGCCTGTTGCTAGACGCGTCGGGTGACCACTCGCCTTCCGATGACGATCACACTTTGCAGGCGGCCCGGCTGCTGGGCAAGGTGATGGGACGGAACCTGTGCGCAGCCATCCACGTGGACAAGCGGATCCCGGTAGCGGCCGGGCTGGGAGGCGGGAGTTCGGACGCGGGGGCCGTGCTGCGCGGACTGCGCGCGCTCCACGGGTTGGAGATCACTAACGCCCA
>DASSZB010000094.1:0-3534 GCA_035702935.1 Dehalococcoidia bacterium | reverse complement strand
TCTGGGGCCTGAGCGAACAGGACTTCGGCTCAGCCGATTTTCCGGTCGGCCTGGCCTTTGTCGCTATCGGAACGCTCGCCCTCGGCCTGCTTCTCGGTCTCGTGACCGAGGCGGCGCACTGGGCGGTCGACACCTGGCTGGCGCGCGGCGCCGGCGAAGACCGCCATCCGGAACTGCACCCCGGCTAACCTGCCAGCCATTCCGCAAAAGGGAGGAGGCGCCCGATGGGCGCCTCCTCTTGTGCTTCCCGCGAATAGGTTTCTATGTGCCGATATCGGCGCATGGGGGAGGTTCGGTCTGCGTGACGCTGAGGCCGGCGACGAAGCGCAGAATCTTGAGCGCGTCGGTAGCGCTCACCGGGTTGGCGCTTATGCTGCAGTCGACGTTGCCCTGCTGAACAGGCGAACTGCCGCTACCTATGTCCTCGCACGGCTCTGTCTGCGCTACGCTGAGCCCGGCGACGAAGCGCAGGACCTTGAGCGCGTCCGTCGCGCTGACCGGGCTGGCGCCCAGGGTGCAGTCGACATCTCCCTGGACATGCGGCCGGGGTGTCGGGGTACCCGGAGTGGGGCTCGGCGTTGGGGTCTCGCTGCCCGTCGGCGTTGGTGACGGGGTCGGCGTCGGCGTTGGCGTCGGCGTTGGCGTCGGTGTAGGCGTGGGGGTCGGCGTGGGCGTAGGCGTCGGGCTCGCAGTTGGTGATGGTGTCGGTGTCGGGCTCCCGGCGCCGCAGCCCGGCTGAGCGGGGTCGACGTAGTCCGCCAGGTTAGCGGGGGCGTTGACGGCGGTCGTGTACGTAAGGCAGGTGAGGCCGGGCATGGTCAGCGCCGCGATCTCGGCGACGTTCGTGGTGCCATCGCCGTCCGAGTCGGTCGCTCCCTCGATTGTGTCGAACGTGGTGCCGGCGTCGAGGAAAGCCTGCCCGTAGGCGTTCAGGGTGCCGCCGCCGTCAAAGTCCAGGTGGCATGTCCCGCAAATGTCCAGCCTGGTACCTACAGTCGCTGGATAGCGGGCCTTGAAGGCGTTCAGGTAGCTGTTGAAGCCCGTCGTATCGGACGTCGACGACAGCGAGACCGCGACAAACACCGCTACGATGACCACCAAGATTATCGGGCCAAGATACTGGATTCTCATACTCGACCTCCATTCCCAGCTGGCCCGCCTGTCTCGTCAGTCTAGGCTCCCCGTCCCGGGTTATGAATCCGTCAATGGGTAGCCTATTGGTACGTTAATCAGGCCGAATGATGTGCCACGAGGCATATGCCCCGCCGGTCCCGCTCGCCCGGTTCGGCGCCGGCTAAGAACCGGCAGACCGCGAGCCGAAGTAGAAGCCGATGACGTTCCCCAGCGCGGCGATCCAGCCTCCGATCACCAGCTTCGTGAGGTCCGACCCGGGCTCGCGCAGCAGCAGCACGCCGGCCAGGGCCGCGGCCACCACCAGCACCCCCAGCGACAGCACGGAACGGACGCCGCCTGCGGTCGCTCCTCGTGCTTCGTGCTCACTCATCTTCCATCTTCCTCCGTCCTTCTTCCTCCTGCAGCCAGCGCGCCCACTCGCCGTCCGGGTCGGCCACGTCCAGCAGCCCGGCGGCCGTCCGCCGGGAGTGGATCCCGCCGGCCACCAGGCGCGCCTCGTCGTCCACCAGCCGCGAGCGGTCCTGCGGGAGCACCGGACCCCAGATGACGCGCGTGCGCCTGGGCGCGAAGTGGGCTCCCGTATGCTGCTCGAGGATGCGCAGGGCCATCTCGTTGCGCCGGCGGAAGGCTGCTCCCCGTGTCAGCCGTTTTCGGGCGATCTTCTTCAGCAGCGGGTCCAGCTCCATTTCCAGCGCCACGCCGGAAAGCGGTTGCCGTGTCTCTCCGAAGGCGCTGCGCGGCACCTCAGCCAGGTCGTGGAACGCGCGCAGCACCAGGTTCGCGAAGTCGATGTGCAGGCCGGCGCCGCCGCCCTGCAGCAGGTCCAGCAGGTAGGCTTTCGCCCGCTCGGGCACCTCCCACACGGCTCCCGGCTGTACAGCTATGTCCTGCGCCTCCGTCACGTTCTCCAGCACGGCGATAGGGTTCCCGGATAGCTCCAGGATCATCGAAAGCTGCGACATCACGCGGTTCAGTTCCCGCAGGGGCTCCTTCATCGCCTCCAGGTCCGAGACGCCCCAGAACTGCTTGGGCTCCCGGATATTGGGGTAGATCACGAACGGGATGAACCCGTACGGGTTGGCCTGCGCCTCCAGCAGCCCGCCGTCAATCCACACCTCGAAATCGGAATCCGTCCACAGTTCCACCACCGTGTGCTCCGCTTTTCGCGGCCGCGGCACCGGGCCGAACGTCATCTCCACCTCGTCACGCGTCAGGACGTAGCGGGAAGCGACGCGCCAGCAACGGGACGGGTCGTCTCCCAGCGGCCAGGCGAACAGGCCCTGCACGTCGGGCGCGGTCACCCGCACACGCTTCTCGACCCCGTCCCAGGTCACCTTGTAGGCGCCGTCACCCAGTACGGAGCAGTCGATCTCGCTGTCGAAGTCCAGTTGGTCCAGGGCATTAGCCTCGTAGACCTCGCGCAGCGCCTGTTCGGTGCGCCGGGCATTGGCGATTCCTTCCGGGGAAGGGTCCTCCGGATCGGCCACGGTGGAGACGCCGGACATCGTGTAGGAAGCCGTCTTCTCGATGACGGTGCGGGCGTAGTTAAAGGTCAGCCGCCGTTCGCGACGCAGCCGTGGCTCCAGCCACTGGCGGCCGTGGTAGAAGTCCAGGTTCTCGCGGTAGGCGCGCAGGCGGTCCGCGTCCATGCGCGCGATCTGTTGCGGGACCGGCAGCGCTTCGGGCAGCGCCGGGGCAGGCGAATTCGCAAGGGTTGGCAAGGGCGGCCTCCTTTTGTGGTCCGGGACGGACCTGGTGATCGGGCGTAGGGGCGCATCATGACGCGCCCCTACGCCGGCCCGCGGTCAGGCGTAGAGGGCAAGCAGCCAGACAGCAGCGCCGGTCAGCACCGCGTAGCCGATGGTCTGGAACGCAGCCTCGAATACGTCACGCACAGTTGGCCTCCTTTCGGTCTTGGGACGGCCCGAACAGGGCTTGTTCGGCTTGCAGGAAGATAGGGATCGGTGTGTTGTCCTTGTTCGCGCGCCTGCTCCGCGAGCGGGGGCTCGTGCCCTCCAGCACGCGGAACACCGTGCGGCGCGACACCTGGAAGCGCAGGGCCAAATCCTCGATCGGCACGCCGGCCTGCTTGAGGGCCAGGATCTGGTCGTCGCGCAACTGGTTGAGCACGGCGCGCAGGCCGCCCGGCTCCTCGTAGCGGCACCGCGGCAGCGGGCACGTGAAGCAACTACTGCTGACGCTGCAACCGTCGTCGCGGTAGCGCGTGTTCTCCGGCAGCGGGTCCCGGGAACCCCGGCGCCGGGCGGGACGCTCGCGTAGCCTCATCTGGGTCGGTTCTGCGGTAGCGACTGGCGACATGGAAACCTCCTTTTCCACTGCTAGACGAGCGATGGCACGTGACCCCGGGCCACCCGCGGCCGCGGGTCAATGTCGAACCCT
>DASSZB010000365.1:0-2993 GCA_035702935.1 Dehalococcoidia bacterium | reverse complement strand
CGAGTACGTCGAGACTCAACGGCCGCGCCTTACCGGCCTGGCCTACAGGATGCTTGGCAGTGTCACTGAAGCACAAGACCTGGTCCAGGACGTGGCGGTGCGTTTCCTGGCCACTGACCCTGGCGCGATCAGTAAGCCTGATCGGTACCTGACCTCCATGACGACCCGCGCCTGCCTCGACCATGTGCGTTCCGCGACAAAGCGACGCGAAGTGTACGTCGGTCCCTGGCTGCCAGAGCCGGTGCGAACGGAAGGCGCGGACGCTTCCGACCCGGCGGCCGGCCTTGAGAGCGCGGACTCGGTCTCCATGGCCTTCCTCGTGCTGATGCAGAAGCTGACGCCCCTCGAGCGCGCCGCCTTCTTACTCCACGTCGTCTTTGATTACGAGCACGCCGAAGTCGGGCGCATCCTGGGACGTACCGAAACGGCCTGCCGCCAGCTTGTTAGCCGCGCGCGGGCCCACCTGCGCGGCGACCGCCCTCGCTTCGATGTTTCACCTACGGCCAACCGGCGGCTCACGCAACGGTTTCTGAACGCCGCCCGCGAGGGCGATATCGGCGGGCTGGTGAGGTTGCTCACCCATGACGCGATGCTCTGGGCCGACGGCGGCGGGAAGGTGGCCGCGGCCATCAAGCCCGTTGAGGGCGCCGAGAAGATAGCCCGCTACATGGTCGGCATCTTCAAAAAGGCCCCCGGGCTCGAGGCTGCCATCGAGGAGGTCAATGGCGAACCCACGATCCTGTTGCGCTACCGGGGGCAGCCGGACACGTCTATTTCGTTGGCCGTCCGAAGCAATCGCATAGCTGCGGTCTTCAGCCAGCGAAATCCTGACAAGCTGATCCACCTGTCTCCTGTCAGTCGGTAACCCGTTCAGGTCGCGCGTCCCCGATCTCCAGGCGGACCATTCTGCTGGTGCGCAAACACTCCCACGCAGGCTGCGATATCATGAGGCCGGAGGCCATCATGACCACTGAAGACAAACCAAAGGCCACCCCAGCCGATATCAAGCGCTTTCAGACCAACCTCGACGACGAGATCAACGGAATCGCCATCTACCACATGCTGCGCGATGCCGAGTCCGACCCTAAACGCAAGGAGATATTCGCCGAACTCGCTGAAGTCGAGGTCCACCACGCCGACGTCTGGCGCGCGAAGCTGCGGGAGGCCGGTGTCGAACCGCGCGAGCACGGTCCCAGCCTGCGAACCCGGTTCATTGGCTTCCTCGCCCGACGCTTCGGCGTTCGCTCCGTCCTACCTATCGTCCGCAACATGGAGGCCGGCGCATACGTCGCCTACATGGGCCAGGGAGAGGCGGGGCAGGCTATCGCCCCCGACGAGCGCGAGCACCGCAAGACAATGTCCCGCCTTGAGAAGCCGAATGCCGAACCCACCGACGTAATCACCCAGCGCGAAACGTGGCACCGGACCGGCGGCGGTGGCACACTGCGCGCCAGCGTCTTCGGCGTCAGCGACGGCCTCGTCTCCAACGCCTCGCTGGTCATGGGCTTCGCTGGCGCACAGACGAAAGGCGACGTGGCCCTGCTGGCGGGCGTCGCCGGTCTGCTTGCCGGCGCCTTCTCGATGGCCGCCGGCGAGTACGTCTCGATGCGCGCCCAGCGGGAGCTCTTCGAGCGCCAGATTGACCTCGAGCGCCAGGAGCTGGAGATGTCGCCGGGTGAAGAGGAGCGCGAGATCGCCCTGATCTACCAGGCGAAGGGTATCTCGAAGGAACAGGCGGAGGCTATGGCCGCGCAGCTCATGAAAGACCCCGAGGTCGCGCTCAACACGCTTGTCAAGGAAGAGTTAGGGCTCGATCCCTCGGAGCTTGGCTCGCCCTGGGGCGCGGCTATCGGCTCCTTCCTGGCGTTCGCCGGCGGCGCCATCGTGCCCGTTATCCCGTTCATCTTCGCGCCGGCCAGCAAAGACGTGAGCGTGGGCATCGCGGCCCTGAGCGCAGGTTTGAGCGGCCTGGCGCTCTTCGGCGTCGGCGCAGCGCTCGCTCTCTTCACCGGTCGTAGCCCACTCTTCAGCGGTGGTCGCCAACTGGCTCTTGGCGCGGCGGCCGCCGCCCTCACCTTCGCCATCGGCAACGTGATAGGCGTGTCTACGGGGGGCTAGTCTGTCATCTTGAGCCGCACGGCAGGAGCTCGCATGACCCGGCTACCTGGCGAAGGGATCTGGGTCCGGCGGGGGTGGAACCGCCTGCGCTCGCGGCCGAAAAACCCGGGTTCCGCTATTCGTGCACGGCCCAGTTCGGCGTGTCCCCCTCGGCGTACAGCGCCGCCACCTCCTCCACCGATAGGCCGAGCAACTCCCGGAACACGTAGTGGTTGTGCTCCCCGAACGCGGGCGGCGGCACCCGCACGTGGCCGGGCGTCTCGCTCATCCGCCAGGGTGTTCCTTCCATCTCCCACTGCCCCGCCACCGCGTGCGACACCGGCTCGAAGAACCCCCGTGAGCGCAGGTGATCGTCCGCGAACACGTCTGGCACCGTCAGCACGGGCGACGCCGGCACGCCGGCCGCCTGAAGCGCCTCCGCCGCGGCCGCCTTCCCCTGCGTCCGCGCCCACTCCGCGATCAGGCCGTCGAGTTCCTCCTGGTTCCGGAAGCGGCTCACCACGTCCACGAATCGCTCATCTCTTGCCAGGTCAGGCTTTTCAATCACCGAGCACAGCGCCGCGAAATGCGAGTCGTCCTCGCAGGCGATGGTCAGCCACTGGTCCTCTCCGGCACATGGGTAGCAGCCGTGCGGGGCCATCGAGGAGTGGCGGTTACCCCTGCGTTCCGGTTCGCGGTTGTCCATGGAGTACGCCAGCACGAACTCCCCGATCGCCCCGATCAGGTTCTCTCGCTGCGCTACCTCAACGTGCTGGCCGAGGCCGGTTCGGCGCCGGTCCCAGAGCGCCAGCGCCACCGCCCCCGCTGCCGCGATTCCAGCCATCGGGTCGCCGTAGCTGATGCCCGTTTTCTGGGGCGGGCCGCCCGTGTAGCCC
>DASSZB010000269.1:0-3667 GCA_035702935.1 Dehalococcoidia bacterium | reverse complement strand
GGGCGACCTCATGACACGCGGCGTCGCTTCCGCCAGCGTCAGCCGGAAAGTGAGCACGATCAAGGGGTTCTTCCGGTTCCTCCACCGCGAGGGCAAGCTGCCGACCAATCCGCTGGCGCTCGTCTCGCCGCCGAAGCGCGAGAAACGCCTGCCGCACGTGCTCCGGCGAGAGGACCTCATAGCGCTCATCGAGGCGGCGGACGAGACGACCCCGGCCGGCCTCCGCAACCGCGCTATCCTGGAGCTGATGTACGCGGCCGGCGTCCGCCTCAGCGAAATCGCCGGCCTGGACGTCGAACACCTGGACCTCGCCGAGCACACCGTCCGCGTGCGCGGCAAGGGCAACCGCGAGCGCATCGTGCTCATCGGGCAACCGGCCGCGAAATCGCTCGCCCGTTATGTCACTGAGGGCCGCTCCGCCCTCGCCGTCGGCGCGACGGCCGCGCTCTTCCTCAACCGGATTGGCGGGCGGCTTTCCGGCCGCTCGATCCAGAAGATCGTCCGCCGGCACGCGCTGAAGGCGGGTCTCGACCAACACGTGCATCCGCACCTGCTGCGCCACTCCTTTGCCACGCACCTGCTGGACGGCGGCGCCGAGCTGCGCGTGGTGCAGGAACTGCTGGGCCACTCCACGCCGGTCACGACGCAGATCTACACGCACGTCACCGAGGAGCGCCAGCGCGAGACCATGGAGGAGGCGCGCAAGGCCCTGAGCAGGCACATGCTGGAGGCGATGAAGAAGAGCCGGCAGGGCGGCTCTGTATAATCACGACATGCGAATCCTGCTCATAAACGGCCCCAACCTGAACATGCTGGGCACGCGCCAGCCGGAGATTTACGGCTCGCTGACGCTCGAGGACATCGTGGACCGGGTGACCGTGCGGGCGAAGGAGCACGGGGCCGAGATCGTGCCCTTCCAGTCCAACCACGAGGGCGCCATCGTCGACTTCATCCAGGAGAACGCGCCCGGCGCCGACGGCGTCATCATCAACGCCGGCGCTCTCACCCACTACGGCCTCTCCCTCCGCGACGCCTTCGAGTCTGTTCAGAAGCCGTTCGTGGAGGTGCACATCTCGAACATCCACGCCCGGGAGGAGTTCCGGCATCACTCGGTGCTCGCGGACATCGCCGTTGCGCAGGTCGCCGGGCTCGGCTGGCGTGGGTACATCGAGGCGCTCGATGCCCTGGTGGGCATCCTGAAGGAGAAGAAGGGTTGAGCGACAGGCCGGTCACAGCGGGCCGTCTGCCTGCGTTCGGGACCGTCCAGGTGACCGAGGCGTGGTGGGACAGAGCTGAAGCTCTGTCCGTACGGGTGATCCGGTGAGTCGGCTCACAAGGCTGCGGGAGAAGATGGACGCCGTCGGCCTCGACGCCTTCCTGGTCGGTGCCCCCGGCGAGGACATTTTCCACGTCGACGCCGCCAACCGGCGCTACCTCTCCGGGTTCAGTGGTTCGATGGGGTGGCTGCTGATAACCGCGGACAAGGCGTTCATCGCCGTCGACTTCCGTTACTTCGAACAGGCCGAGAAGGAGTCGCCCGCTTTCACCCTGTTCCAGGCGAACGGCGGCATCGAGAAGTGGTTCGGGAAGCTGGCGGGCGAGGCCGGCCTGGCAGGCAAGAAGATCGGCTTCGAGGGGGCAGATGTCACCGTCCAGACCTTCCAGGCCATGAAGAAGGCGATCGAAGCGATGCCCGAGGCCGACCGGCCGAAGCTGCTGGCAGCGCCGCCGATCGTCCAGGAGTTACGCGCGATCAAGGAGCCGGGCGAGGTAGCGCTGCTCCAGAAGGCCGTGGACGTGGGTGACGCGGCGTTCGTTGCCGTCTCGCAGCGGATCGAGCCGGGCTGGACCGAGAAGCAGGTGGCCTGGGAGATCGAGAAGCACGCCCGCGAGAACGGCGCCGAACACATGTCGTTCCCCAGCATCGTAGCGGCGGGCCCGCACGGCGCCATGCCGCACGCCCAGCCGCGCGACTACGCCATCCAGGACGGAGACGCCGTGGTCATCGACATGGGCGTGATCGTGGACGGATACTGCTCGGACCTGACACGGACTATCGTCGTCGGCAAGCCCGACAAGAAGTTCATGGAGATCTACGACATCGTGCTGACAGCCCAACGAACGGCCGAAGAGCTGATCACGGCCGGCATGGGCGGCGAAGAGGCGCACATGCTGGCCCACAACGTGATCGCGGAGGCGGGCTACGGTGAGAACTTCGGCCACGGCCTCGGCCACGGCGTCGGCCTGCTCATCCACGAGTCGCCGAGGCTGGCGCGCATGTCGACGGACGAGCTGAAGGACGGGATGATCGTGACTGTCGAGCCCGGGATCTACATCACCGGCTGGGGCGGCATCCGCATCGAAGACCAGTGCGTCATCGAGAACGGCAAGATACGCGTGATGAGCACCTCCCCCAAACTGATGGAGTAGCTATCAGCGGCGCTTTCGGCGCGCCCTGGTCTTCCTGTCTGCGGCATCAGTCGCGGGCTTGATCTCGGGCTGCGGCGCTTCCTGGCGGATTTCCGGGCCGGCGACATACTGGTCGTACAGGGCCTTTATCCAGGGCGTACCCATCGTCCGCGTTATGGTCGCAGGCTCGATCACCAGCTTTCCGTCTTCAAGGGTGATTTCGAGAACGTCATCGGCACGGAGCCCCATCTCGTCGCGGATCTCCTTCGGGATCGTAATCCGTCCGCGTCTCAGGCGCTTAATCAGACGGCGCATTCAGCCACCTCCACGCAGATGCTCGCACATTTCCCCGTGGAGAATGAAGTGGGATGACAGACGAGGCGCCAACCCGTTAAGGTAATCAAGGCGCAAAACGCCCCCAAATCCAGACAACCACAGCGAGGACCCATGATCGAAACAGGCGAGCTCCGCAGGGGCTCCACAATCGAAATCGACGGCACCCTCTACCAGGTCATCGAAGTCGACCACCTCAAGATCGGCCGCGGCAGCGCCCAGGTGCGCATGAAGCTGCGGGACGTGCGGGCCGGGCACATCGTCGACAAGTCGGTGCAGGCCGGCACCCGCTTCACCCGGGCGCGCGTCGAGCGGCAGGAAGCGCAGTACCTCTACGCCGAGGGCGGCCTGCACTACTTCATGAACACGGAGACCTACGACCAGTTCCCGCTGAACAAGGACCACCTGGGTGACGCGCTGAACTACCTGAAGGAGAACTCCACCTGCAACCTGCTCATGTACGGCGACGAGCCCGTCGGCATCGAGCTGCCCGCCGCCGTCGAGCTGGCCGTGGCGGAGACGGACCCCTGGGTGCGCGGCGACACGGCGCAGGGCGGCACGAAGCCCGCCAGGCTGGAGACGGGGATCATGGTCAACGTGCCGCTGTTCGTGAACCCCGGCGACATGATAAAGGTGGACACGCGCTCGGGCGAGTACCTGGAGCGCGCGGGGAAATAGCCCCGACGCCTGAAGATAACGCACGCCATCACACAGCAACCCTCGTAGGGGCGCAGCACACGCCGAATTCGGGTGCAGGAATGTTTCCCTCAGCGGCACGTTTGCATGTGTGCGCCCGTTCACACGTGTGCTGCGCCCCTACGTGGGTTGCCGTGTGATGGCGTGCGCTATCTTGCAGGCGTTGCGCTTATTTCCCGGCGCGTTCCAGGTACTCGCCCGAGCGCGTGTCCACCTTGATCATGTCGCC
>DASSZB010000265.1:0-3124 GCA_035702935.1 Dehalococcoidia bacterium | reverse complement strand
CCTGGTACGAAACGATCCAGGAGCAGCCGGACATTGACCTTGCGGTGCACTGGGTGCTGGGCCACGAGGACGTGTTCCTGAACAGCGCCTCGGATGTCACGCTGCTTCCGAAGATCATTGACGCCGCCGAGCGCTACCAGGCCCCGCCAGCGGACGCCCAGATGGAGGAGATGACGGCCCGGCTGGCGATGTCGCCCCTGTTCGTGTAGACTCACACTTCACCTTCCTCGTTTCCCGTTTCTCCGATCTGCGCTACGATGGCGCCCGAATTTCCTGAAGGAGCGCTCGATGAAGAAGACCCGATTCCCGGCTGGATTCATATGGGGCACTGCCACCGCCTCTTACCAGGTAGAGGGCGCTAAGGACGAGGACGGCAAGGGCGAGTCCATCTGGGACCGCTTCTCGCACACGCCCGGCAACGTGCTGAACGGCGACACGGGGGACGTCGCCTGCGACCAGTACCACCGCTACAAGGACGACATCGCGTTGATGAAGGAGCTCGGGGTTGGCTCGTATCGATTCTCCGTCTCCTGGCCGCGCGTCTTTCCCCAGGGCAAGGGACAGGTGAATCAGAAGGGGCTGGACTACTACAACCGGCTCGTGGACGAGCTGCTGGCGAACGGCATCAAGCCCTTCCCCACGCTCTTTCACTGGGACCTGCCGCAGGCCCTCCAGGACGAAGGGGGTTGGGCCAACCGGGATATCATTGGCCATTTCACGACGTATGCCGAGACGGTCATGAAGTCGCTTGGCGACCGCGTGAAGGACTGGATGGTGTTCAACGAGCCGTGGGTGTTCACGTTCCTCGGCTATGTTGTTGGCATCCACCCGCCGGGTATTCGCGACCGGGCGATGGGGATGCGGACGATGCACATCACCAACCTGACGCAGACGTCCGCTGTCCGCGCCATGCGCGCCATCGGGACGGCCGACAACATCGGGACGGCGTTCAGCATGTCCGGCATCTATCCGTACACCGACAGCGCCGCAGACCAGGCCGCCGCCGACCGCTGCTGGGGCTTCACGAATGGCTGGTTCCTGCGGCCGATCATGAAGGGCGAATACCCGGTCTCCTATGTGGACATGGAGGCGGCCCTGAAGGAAGCGGACGTCCGCCCGGGCGAGGTGGAGGCTCTTAAGGAACCCCTGGACTTCATCGGTGTCAATCTCTACACGCGCATCATCGCGGCCGACAACCCGGACGAGAAGTATCTCGGGATCCGCCAGGTGCCCGGCCCGGGCAAACGATCCCACTTCGGCTGGGAGGTCTGGCCGCCGGCCATCTACCGCACGCTCATGCGGGTCCACAACGAGTACGGCAAGCCCGTATACGTCACCGAGAACGGCTCCTCATGGCCCGACGAGCTGACTTCCGACGGCAAGGTACACGACCAAGACCGGATCGACTGCTACAACGGCTACATTGGCCAGGTGGCCCGCGCCATCGACGAGGGCGCGGACGTGCGCGGCTACTACGCCTGGTCTCTGCTGGACAACTTCGAGTGGGGTTTCGGCTACAGCCAGCGCTTTGGACTGGTCTACACCGACTTCGAGAACGGGCTCAAGCGCATCGTCAAGGACAGCGGCTACTGGTACCGCGACCTGATCAAGGCCGGGGAGATCGAGTACGACGAGACGGCGGTGTAGGCTCGCCCGCCGAGGCAGGAAAGCCTCGGCTACGTTGGGGAGGTTGCGCTACGGTTGGCTCTCGATGGGCTGCGTCGTGAACTCGGGGCGGCGGATGCTGAGCACCATGGGGACGGCGAGGAAGGAGGCTACTGCCAGGAGGACGAAGGCCAGACGGTAGCTGTCGGTCTGGTCGTAGACCCAGCCGGCGAAGACGGGGCCCACGAGCGCTCCCAGCGTCGCGATGGTGAAGACGAGGCCCTGGATGGCGCCGAACGCGCGCAGGCCGAAGTACTCGGCCTGGAATGCCGGGCGCGTGGGGATCATCCCGCCGAAGCCGAGCGCGAAGACGGGTAGCGTGTAGAGCACCTGCCACGGCTCGTAGACGGTCGCGAAGAGGAGGAGCGAAAAGGCGGCCAGGGCGAACGCTCCTGCCATCACGAAGCGCTTGTCCCGGAAGTCCGCCATCTGCCCGAAGGTCAAGCGCCCCACGAGGCTCATGAATGTCATGGCCGTGACGGACGCCGCGGCGAGCCCCTCTGAGAGGCCCACGCTGGAAGTGAAGAAGGGGATCTGGTGCACGATGATGGCAGTCGTTCCCAGGTTGGTCAGCATGACGGCCAGCGAAAGCCGCCAGAACGACGTGGAACGGATGGCCTGCGCCACGGTCATG
This sequence comes from Dehalococcoidia bacterium, assembly GCA_035702935.1. Taxonomy (GTDB): domain Bacteria; phylum Chloroflexota; class Dehalococcoidia; order SM23-28-2; family RBG-16-64-32; genus DASSZB01. Next base: position 825 of record DASSZB010000265.1, on the reverse strand, counting down.
CCTTCCCTTTGTCCAGCGAGGGACGCGGGGCCAGTGGTGGCACCCGCAGGATCGTCGTTGTCCCACGGCTCGTTGTCCGCTTGAAGGCCGATCTCTTCGGGGCGGTTGCGGACGCTCATGGCCAGCGGCATGCAGACGACGAACTGGGTCACGCCCATGATCAGGAGCGCGCTGCGCCAGCCGAAGCCGGAGATGAGGAGCTCCAGCACCAGGACCATCACGCCGCTGGTGCCGGCGCCCACGGTCATCATGGCCAGGGCTCGCCCGCGCCGCTTCTTGAACCAGTGCGTGATGGCCACCATGCCTACGGGCCCGCCGGTGGCGCTGATGCCGAGGGCTATGACCACAACCGCGCCGTAGAACGCGGGCAGCGACTGCATGCGGCTGAGCAGCACGAACCCGAGGGCGACGAGGGCGACGCCGATCATCATCAGGCGGCGGGAGCCGACGCGGTCCACCATGAACCCGACGATAGGCGCCGCCAGGCCGCCGACCTCCGAGCGCAGGGAGAAGGCGAAGGAGACGCTGGCCCGGCTCCATCCGTACTCATCGACGATGGGGTTGAAGAGCGCCCCGAACCCGTAGAAAAAGGTGCCGCCCGTCAGGAAGACGATAGCCGCGGTGGCAAACACAACCCACCAGCCGAAGAAAACCCCGGTCTTCTCCCATACGGCTGCGTGGACCCTCAATCTGTCTCCTCGGGCCCATCATGCAATTGCCCGTTGCGCAAGGGCAATCAAGGCACTTGTTGACCCCGCACATCCCCCGGCGGACAATGACCGAACCATGAGGCATTACGTCTTCGAGGAGGGCAAGCGGATGACC
>DASSZB010000252.1:0-7133 GCA_035702935.1 Dehalococcoidia bacterium | reverse complement strand
AAGCCCACCCTCTCCGACTACCGCGACCACGCCGCCTTCCACGCCAAGATCGCCTCCCTCATGGCCCACGTCGCCCGCGAGGCGGACCTCTCCCTCCCCACCCTAGTCTCCTTCCCGGAGCTCGTCGGCATGTACCTCGCCTTCGTTCCCCACTACTGGGACGAGCTCACCGGCGAGTCCAACCTCGAAGCCGCCGCCACCAAAATCGTCATGAAGAACATCATGTCCGTCCCCGAAGCTGCCCGCACCACGCCGGAGGCCGCCGCCCGCCACCTCCTCTTCCTCCGGCACGCCGTCGAGACGGAGGCCGCCTACACCGCCACCTTCTCGTCGCTAGCCCGCGAGTTCGGCGTCTACCTGGCGGCCGGCAGCATCGCCCTCCCGCCCATCGAGGACGAACCCTCGAAGGGTGGCCGCCACGTCGCCGACCCCGCCCACATCTACAACACCGCCTACCTATTCTCCCCTCGCGGTGTGTGCCTCAACCGCGTACCCAAGGCCAACCTCGTCCCCGGCTTCGAGGAGCGCGTCTTCGACCCCGCTCCGCCCTCCGCGCTCGTCCCCGCCGACACCGCCATCGGCCGCATCGGCACCCTCGTCTGCTTCGACGGTTTCCACGAGACCCTCGTGGAGCGTTACGACGCCCAGGGCGTGCAGGTCATGCTCAAGCCCTCTTATAACATGCATCCCTGGAATACCCCGTGGCCCTACGACGAGACGAAGCTGGAAAGCGAAAACTGGCTCAACACCGGCTGCCCCAGCATCATCCAGGGCCGCGAGAACATCCGCTACGGCGTCAACGCCATGATGGTCGGCGCCGTCCTCGAAGACACCGCCGCCGAGGGTCTCTCCAGCATCGCCCGCAACACCGGCCGCCCCGGCGCCTCCTGGGAAGACGGCGTCCTCGCCATGGCCGCTGATCCCGCTGCCGAAGAGATCATCGTCGCCACCGTAGACCATCCCAACGACGCGTAGGGGCGCAAGAGGCCTTCGGCTCCGGCCGCCCGGCCCTGGGCTCTCTGGGGTCAGGATGCGCGCCAGGCAGAAACCTGACCGATCCCTGCCCGAGCGCGCGTGCCATACCTCGCCCTGCCGGGACGTTTCATCCTGACACCGCCCAGCCAATCGCCATCCATCTGTACCTCATCAGTGCCCATCTGTGTGCCAATCCAAAACCTCGACAGCTACCCAGCCGCAATTCCAATCACCCCCGCCACGATCAACCCCGACCCCAGCACCCGCGTGATCCCGTACCCCTCGCCCAGGAACACCACACCCAGGAACGCCCCGATCACGATCCCGACTTCCCGCACCGGTGCGATGTAGCTCACCCGGCTCGTCGTCAGCGCCACCAGCACGAGCGTGTACGCCAGCGGCACCAGCACGCCCGCCGCCACGATGCTGCTCCCTCGCAGCCGCCACTCCGATTGCACCCCGGCCACCCCCGCCGCCAGCACCAGCGGCGTCAGCACCATGAAGTGTCCGGCCATGCTGAACCCGTTCAGCGTCACCGGGGAGACGTAGTCCAGCGCCGCCTTGTCCCAGAGCGTGTAGCAGGCGATTCAACACTCCCGTCAGGAACGCCGTCCGAGTCGCCGGGCTGGCCAGCGCCCGCGCGGGGTGCGAGATGTCCCGCCACAGTCGTTGGTCGATGTGGATGGCGTATATCCCCACGACGATCAGCCCGATACCGGCGGCAGCCGGCGCCGAGACGTGTTCGCCGAATATGATCACCGCGAAAAACGGCACCAGCGCCGGCCCCATCCCGCGTGACACCGGGTAGACGCTGGAAAGCTCTCCCAGCCGGTATCCGCGCGCCAGGCTGATCCCGTAGACCCCATGGATCAGCCCGCTCCCTGCCCCGAACGCCGCGCCCTTCCAGCCCGGCTCATCGACGAACGCGAAGGCTATCGCTGGCAGGACCATCAAGGCCACCGCCACACCTCCTGCCGACCACAGGAAGCCCGTCTTGTAATCGCTCCGCTTGAGCAGGAAGTTCCACGCCGCGTGCGCAAACGCCGAGGCGATGACCAACGCAAACGCGACAGTGCTCATGGGTGCCGCCATTGTATCGCCGGCGGCCGCTGGAGCCTGCGACGGTGTCGAACGGCAGAACGCGGAGGAGCGTCCGGACGCAGTCAGCCGTCAGGTCTTGGCTAACGGCTCAGACTGCCCCCGAAGTCGACATCCTTGGTCGCGGCCGTTCCCGCCGTGCGCCCCGGCGCAGTCTGGTAAGTCCAGTACAGGTTCGTGTGCGCGATGACCTGGTCCGGCGGCGGCGCCCCCCATTCCCTTTGGTCCTCCGTGGTGTGGGCGTCGCTCACAAGCGTAGCGTCGTACCCCCGAACGAACGCCCCGTGCAGCGTTGAACGGATGCACGCGTCCGTCTGAGCGCCAACGATGACGAGTCGCCCCACTCCAAGGCCGGACAGCACCGTCTCCAATGTGGTGTCCTCGAAGGAGTCCCCGTAGTTCTTCTCGACGAGCGGGTCGCTGTCATCCGGCGTTAGTTCGGGGACGATCCGCCACTCCGGACTACCCCTCGCAAGCTGCTCGTCTGAATGCTGGACCCAGACGACCGGAACCCGCTCCTCCCGCGCTTTCTCAACGAGGCTCCCGATGTTCGCGACAACCGTGTCGCGCGCGTGCGCCCCCTCGACGACGCCGTTCTGCACGTCGACGACGAGAAGTGCGGTGTTCGGCCGGTTCTCGAGTGTGGTCACCGTCTCACCTTAATCACACCGCTATCCGCTGTCCACCCAAGATGTCGCAAAGCCCAAAATGTAGCGGATGGCTTCAGCCGCCAACAGCTAACACCTAACACCTACTCACACCTTCCCCACCAGCCGCTTCAGGCACTCGGTCGTCCGCCGGAGCGACGCCTGCGCGTCGTCCCCCACCGTGAACATCCCGGCGAGGAAGTCCGTCGCCCCCGTCGCTGCAACTGCGCGGATCTGCCGTTCCACCTCTGTCTCGTTCCCCACGATCGCGACGCCCGCGGGTCCGGACACCCCTTCCTTCTCCAGCATCCGCTGGTAATTCGGTAGCGTCCCGTATACCACGAAGGCACGCGCCGCCTTCTCCCGTGCCGCCTCCGCGTCGTCCGTCACCACGACAGGGAACCCCGCGATAATCCGCGGCCGCGGCCTCCCGGCCGCCTCCGCCGCCTTGTTGATGCGCGGCGCCACGTGCGTCTCCAGCGTCTTCGGCCCTGTCATCCAGGTGATCGTCCCGTCCGTCATCTCTCCGGCAATCCGCAGCATCACCGGCGCCAGGGCTGAGATCAGCAGCGCCGGCGGCTCCACCCCCGGCACCCTAACCTGCCCGTTCACGCGGAAGAACTCCCCGCTGAACGATACCGCTTCGCCCCTCAGCAGCGGCCCCAGCACCGAGAGGTACTCCCGTACGTGCGCCGCCGGCCGGTCGTACGACAGCCCCAGCATGCCCTCGATCATCGGCTTGTGGGACGGCCCCAGGCCGAGCGCGAACCGCCCGCCTGTCGCCGCCTGCGTTGTCAGCGCCTGCATCGCCATCGCCACGGGGTGCCGCGTGTAAGTCGGTACGATCGAAGTCCCCAGCTCCACCCGGCTCGTCTTCTGGCCGGCCAGAGACAGCACCGTCATCGCATCTGTTCCCGTCACGGTCCCCAGGTAGACGCTGTCGAATCCGTCCCTTTCGTATTCGACGATGCCGTCGACTTGCCGCCCGACGTCTGTCGGCCCGCCGAAGAAAATTCCTATCTTCATCAAGATCCTCCGAGTTCTGGGTACGAAAGTGGGCGAAATCCAGGGCTCAGGATAAGCTGCCCGTCTCACCGCAGTCCACCTCAACACTGCTGTAACTTTTCTGTAACCGGAATTCTGTTGACAGGCTTCCGGTCTAATGGTTCAATCGAGCCAGAAAACGGCCGAATCCCCATCCCGGCCGAATGACCGGGCAGGGGAGCGGGGGACCCAATGCCCCCAAAGGGGTGAATCCCTGGCCTTGCACGGGCGAGGCCGGAGAAGGGCAGACCTCTCAGCCCTAACCCGACAGCTAACCCCGTAGGCCACTGAGAGGGCCGCACGCACCGCGGAACGGATGCCCGGTTCCCCCACCGGCCCGCACCGCGCCGCGCAAGGCCCGCCATGGTGAAGGAGGCGCCGACCGATGCGCTACGCTCTGGACCGTGCTCGCGGCCAGTATGAACTCGCCGCAACCGTGAACGCGTGCCCAATGTGCCTTGCCGATCTCGTGCGGCAAACTGATATCTCCGGCCTGTCTTACGTCTGTGTCCAGTGCCAGACATCCATTCCGGCGCCGCGGCCGCACCTGCAGGCGCTCCCCACGGCCATCATCTCCTCGCTGGCGCATCACACCTCGCCCGTGCAGGCTGCCTAGCCGTAGTTTCTCCAGAGGCCATTGCGTAGGCCCTCGCCTATCGCTAGGATTAGGCGGGAATACGCGATGTATAGTCATATTCTCGTACCGTTGGACGGCTCGCCTCTATCCGAGTCCGTGCTCCCGCAGGTGCAGAAGCTAGCCGCCGGCACGGGCCTGCGCGTGACCCTCCTCGCCGTCGCCGAAGACCCCACCCCTATCACCTCCACGCCCCGCGTTTACGCCGAGCGCCTCATCGACGCTACCGGCGCCCTCCAGGAAGCTACCCTCCAGGAGATGGACGTCCACCGCGAAGGAGAGACCCACGAACAGGCCATCCAGCGCGTCGAAGAGGAACTCCGTCAGTACCTCGAGGGACAGGCTGTCCTCCTCCGTGAATCGGGCATCGATACCGACTGCCACGTCGCCATGGGCGACCCCGTGGAGCTCATCGTCGAGCAGGCGCGCTCTGACGGCGTCGACGCCATCGCCATGGCCACCCACGGACGCACCGGCCTCTCCCAGCTCCTCTTTGGCAACGTGGCCGCTCAGGTCATCGAACGCGCCGGCCTCCCCGTCATCGTCGTCCGCCCCAACGCCCTCAGCTAACCCCCACCGTCTAACCCTAACCCTGACACCTGACACCTACATGACCTTCGGCCCTCCGCACAACGGCCGTTCACCGGTCGCCGCCGCCGCACCGTTCTTGCTACCATAGCCTGTCGGGAGGCTAAAGCATGGCGGTGGTGAATACCGGAGGTTCGCACTGATGAAGACCATTCTCGTTCCCCTGGACGGCTCAGAACTCGCCGAGCAGGTCCTGCCCTACGCCCAGGAATTCGCCCGCCGCTTCGATGCCGAGCTCCTCCTCCTAACATCCATCCAACCCGTCGGCATCTGGGACGCGACCGCCACTGCCATCAACTGGGACCGCGAAGAGCGCCTCGCCCAGGAGTACCTCGACGCTCAAAAGGAGCGCCTCCAGGCCGCCGGCGTCAAGGTGCGCGTCAAGCGCCAGCACGGCGAAGCGGCCGCCAACATCCTGGAGACGGCCGAGGCCGAAAATGTGGGCCTCGTCGCCATCAGCACACACGGCCGTTCCGGCATCAGCCGCTGGCTCTTCGGCAGCGTGGCTGACCGCATCGTCCAAAACTCCCACGTCCCGCTCCTCATGATCCGCCCCGACGATAAGACCGAGCCCAAGCCGGTCTTCGAAAAGCTGCTCGTCCCCCTGGACGGCTCCGACGTCGCGGCCAGCGTCCTCCCCTTCGTCGAGGAGGTCGCCAAGCGCTTCGGCGCCTCCCTTGTCCTCTACCACGCCGTCCCCCCCATCTCCGCCTACCCCGGGTTCGAGACGGTAAATCCCCAGCTCGACGGCAAAGTCCTCCAGGAGATGCAACAGCAGGCCAAGGAGCTCCTCTCGGCCGCCGCCCGCGACATCGAAGGCCGCGGCACTCACGCCACCGTCGCCGTCAGCATCGACCTCGCCGTTGACGGCATCCTCCGGGCCGCGAAGGAGACAGGCGCCGACCTCATCGCCATCGGTACCCACGGCCGCTCCGGCCTCGGCCGCATGGTCATGGGCAGCGTCGCCAACGCCGTCATGCGCCGGTCTATTCTCCCCTGCCTCCTGGTCCACCCCGGCGATAAGTAGGCGTTCGCCTTGCCCCGCGACCCGCAGGTCCCGCAGTTCTTCCGCACCCTTCGTGTGAAGAACGTCAACCAGATCGGCGTCCTCGCCTCCGTCCTCTCCGTCATCGCTAAGCACGGCGGCTCCGTCGGCGATATCCGCACCGTCCAGCAGTCCCGCACTTTCATGGTCCGCGATATCGACATCATCATGGAGACACTCGAGGAGTTCGACGCCCTCGTCGTCGACTTCGACAGCCACGAAGAGACCACTGTCGTCGAGCTGCGTGACGAAGTCCTCACCGCCCACCTGGGCGGCAAGATCCGCGTCGTCTCCAGGGCTCCCATCGACACCTTCGCCGACCTCGGCCGCGTCTACACCCCCGGCGTCGGCGAGGTCTGTCGCAGGATCAGCGAAGACGCCCGCCTGGCCGATAACTACACGATCATCCCCAACACCTGCGCCATCGTCAGCGACGGCTCCGCCGTCCTCGGCCTCGGCAACCTCGGCGCCACCGCCTCCATGCCCGTCCTCGAGGGCAAGGCCGCCCTCATGGCCCACCTCGCGGGAGTCAACGCCATCCCCATCGCCCTCAAGAGCCAGGAACCTGACGACATCGTGGAAGCCGTCGCCGCCATCTCCGCCACATTCGGCGTCATCCAGCTCGAAGATATCGCCTCACCCAAGTGCTTCGACGTCGAGCCCGCCCTCCAGGAGAAGGTCGACGTCGCCGTCTTCCACGACGACCAGCACGGCACCGCCGCCGTCGTCCTCGCCACCCTGATCAACGCCTGCCGCCTCACCGGCCTCTCGCTGGGCGGCCTGCGTGTCGGCCAGATCGGCCTCGGCGCCGCCGGCCTCGCCATCGCCCGCAGCGTTATGCACTACACCGGCAACCCCGTCATGGGCGCCGACCGTGTCCAGGGGCCCATGGACCGGCTGGCCTCCTGGGGCGGCACGCCGGCCACCATCGAGGAGATCTGCGCCCGCTGCGACGTCGTCATCGCCACCACCGGGCGGCCCGGCCTCATCGAGCCCGCCATGGTGCGCCCGGGGCAATTCATCTTCGCCCTCAGCAACCCCCGCCCTGAGATCGACGCTGCCGAAGCCCTGGAAGCCGGCGCGCGCATCGCCGAGAGCGGCG
>DASSZB010000183.1:0-4079 GCA_035702935.1 Dehalococcoidia bacterium | reverse complement strand
ATCGAACGCTGACCCGAGGTGGCTCATGACTCGTCGTACCGTGCTCGTCTTGCCTGCGCTGCTGCTCACTGTGGCGGGGTGCGCCCGGAACCCGGTCACCGGCAAGAACGAGCTGTCCCTGGTCTCCGAAGGACAGGAGATCCAGATGGGACAGCAGGCGGCACAGGAGGTGGCCCAGACCATCGGGTTCGTGAACGATCCCGAGCTCGAGTCCTACGTCGCCGACATCGGCAAGCGGATGGCGGCGAAGTCGGAGCGGCCCGACCTGCCGTGGGAATTCCACGTGGTGAACGACGCCTCGGTAAACGCCTTCGCGTGTCCCGGCGGCTTCATCTACGTGACCCGCGGGCTCCTGGGCAATATGAACTCCGAGGCCGAGCTGGCCACGGTGCTCGGGCACGAGATCGGGCACGTGACGGCGCGGCACTCGGTGCAGCAGATCAGCAAGGCCCAACTCGCCACGCTGGGTCTTGGCGTCGGCAGCATCGTGTCGCCCGAGGTCGCCCAGTTCGCCGGCCTGGCGAGCCAGGGTCTGCAGGTGCTCTTCCTGAAGTACGGCCGCGACGCGGAGAACCAGGCCGACGAGCTCGGCTTCCGCTACGCGCTGGGCCAGAACTACGACGTCCGGGAAATGGCCAACGTCTTCGAAACCCTCAACCGGGCGAGCCAGCTGGAGGGGGGAGAGGGTCGGCTGCCTGAGTGGCTCTCGACTCACCCGAATCCGGAGAACCGGGTAAAACGGACCGAGGAGAGGCTCGACACGCTGCATGCCTCACTGACCAACGCGATCGTCAACCGGGACGTTTACCTACGGCAGATCGACGGCCTCGCGTTCGGCGAAGACCCGCGTCAGGGCTTTTTCGAGGGCGCCATGTTCTACCACCCGGACATGCGGTTCCAACTCCAGTTCCCGGAGGGATGGAAGGCCCAGAACACGCCCAGCGCCGTGGTCGCGATCAGTCCGAAGGAGGACGCGATCGTCCAGCTCGGCCTCGCGGGCAACGCCTCCCCGCGTGAAGCGGCGTCGCAGTTCCTTTCGCAGGAAGGCGTGAAGGCGGGGAACGGGAGCACCAGCGACATCAACGGGAACCCGGCCGCGACGAGCTACTTCCAGGCCCAGACTCAGCAGGGGGTGATCGAGGGCCTCGTCTCGTTCATCTCGTACGGCGGAAAGACGTTCGGTCTGCTGGGCTACACGGCACAGGGCAACCTGCAGGCGTATGACGGGGAGTTCAAGGAAACCATCAAGAGCTTCGACCAGCTGCGGAACTCCGCGGCGCTCTCGGTGAAGCCGGCGGTGATCCAACTGGTGCGAGTGCCGAGCCAGGTGACGCTGGCGCAGTTCAACCAGCAGTACCCATCGACGGTGTCGATCGAGGAGCTGGCGATCATCAACGAGCTGGCGGGGCCCGACGCGGTGGTGCCGCGGGGACGCACGCTCAAGCGTGTGGTGGGTGGCCGGGTTCCGACCCAGCCTCAGGGATGATTATTCGGGGAGCCTGAGGAGGAGCCGGTCGGTGCTGTCGGCTCCTTCAACGACCTGAGCGAAGATGGTGAGGGCCTCGGTGCCAACCGGATCCTCGAGACAGGACACCGGAACCAGGCCGCGCACTTCGATGGCCCAGGCGCCCGCCTGGAGCACCCACACGCCCTGGGAGGGGCCCGCTTGCCCAATGGCGCAGACACCGGTCACCCGCACTCGGCGCCCCAGCAGGGAATCCCGCTCCACGATCTGGCGCACGGTCACCATCGGCGCCTCGGCAGGACTGGGCGGAACGAGATAGGCGGCGGCCGATCCTGTGGCAGGGCCCCTGGAGCAGGCCCAGGTCCATGCTGCTAAGCCAATGCAACACAGAGCGTTGCGCGACTTACGCCACATGGCTCAGGAGCGTCCGCCGGATCGCGCCGGCCGTATTCCTGGTCACTGCCAACGGAAATCGCTCCAAACCGCCTCCGCAAGCCGAGGTGCAGGTAGGGCAGTAAGGCAATCCCGATGCCCACCGCTCCTCGCCCGTAGGGGCCTACGAGGCCCTCCGCAGCGCCCTCCACCCTGTTGCGTGACGGTAGGGACTCTGGCGTATTGCCGTGGCCGGACGGGCCCTGTGGGCTGAGTCCGAGGTCCGGCCTACATGAAAGGCCGCCCTGGGGTTTCGAGGGCGGCCTTTCGGGTTCCCGGTGCTTGCACCCGGCGCTGGCTCACGCGGCGCGTCTTCCGCTTCATGGGCGTAGTGCTTTGCCGCGCCTACATTATGGGCGTGGCCCACCCCTCGCCCAATGCTTTACCGGAGACCCACCGGCTCGTAGTTGTCGTGGACGACGAGCCGCAGATGCGACGTATCATGGCGGCCACCCTTCAAGATCACTATCGCGTCCTGTCGGCCGAGAGTGGGGAAGAAGTTCTGGCGCTGTTCGGTGCCATGGGCCGGGACATCTCGGCAGTCGTGACGGACATTCGGATGCCCGGAATGGATGGCTTGGCCCTCGCGGCGGCGCTCCGCGATTCGGGCATTTCGGTCCCGATCCTGTTTGTCTCGGGCTTCGGCGTGGTTGGCGAAGCGCCGGGGCCATTCCTCCCCAAGCCTTTCTTGCCCGACGACCTCTTAGCTGCCGTCCAACAGCTACTGGATGACGTGGAGGGTGACGACTAGCGGACGAGTCTCTCCGCCGCGGAACCGTGGACGCTAGCTTACGCGGCGCGTTTTCCGCTTCATGAAGTCCATCAGGATGAACTGCCCCAGCGTCATCGTGTTGGTGAAGTACGCCTTCCCCTTGCAGATGGATGCCACCTGCTTGACGAACTCCACCAGACTGCGGTCCCGCGCCAGCATGAACGTGTTGATCATGATGCCGCTCCGCCGGCAGTTGGCCACCTCGCGGTAGGTGGCCTGGAGGATCTGGGGGTCGAGCCCCATCGAGTTCACGTAGATCCGCCCGTCCGGCATCGTCAGGGCCGACGGCTTGCCGTCGGTGATCATGATGACCTGGCGCATGTCCTTCTTCTGCGCCAGCAGGATCCGGCGGGCCAGCTTGAGCCCTTCGGCGGTGTTGGTGTGATAGGGCCCGACCTGCGCCTGTGCCAGCGCGCTGAGCGGGATCTCCTCCGCCGAGTCGTGGAACAGCACCACCCGGAGGCTGTCGCCCGGGAACTGGGTACGGATCAGGTGGGTGAGGGCGAGCGCCACCTTCTTGGCCGGCGTGAAGCGGTCCTCGCCGTAGAGGATCATCGAGTGGGAGCAGTCGAGCATCAGCACCGTCGCGGCCGACGAGCGATACTCCGACTGGCTCACCATCAGGTCCGCGTACTCGATGTTGATCGGCACGCCGAGCCCTTCGCGGGCGATCGCATTGGTCAGGGTGGCGGGCACGTCGAGGTTGAGCACGTCGCCGAACTCGTACGGCTTGCTCACGCCCTCCGCCTCCACGCCGGTGGCGAGGTAAGGTGTGTCGTGCGCCCCGAAGCTCGACTTGCCGACGCTGCCGAGCAGACCCTTGAGCGTCTTGTAGCCGAGGAAGTCGATGCCCTTCTCGGTGAGGTTGAACTGCACCTGCTGGGCGGCGGAATGGGCCTGGCCGCCGGGGCCGAACATGGACTGGTATCCCTGCGGCACCTGGGGCGCCTGCCCGACGTTGAGATAGCCTTCGTCGATCAGCCGCTGGACGATGCGGTCGAGCAGCTCGCTCAGCTCCCGCTCGATCTCCCGGTCCCGCTCGGTGTCTCCCGACGACTCGCCTCGGAGCGCCTTGAGCATCTCCGGCGTGAGCTGGCCGGAGTCCATGAGGGCCTGGAGGATGGCCTGCCGGAGCGAGTCCAGCGACCGCTCACCCTCGCCGCCCTCGTCGTGCCAGAACGACGGGGAGCCTCCCGCGAAGCCGGATTGGAGCAGGAAGTCGCTGAGCTGATCGAGCAGACCCTGGAGGTTGACGGCGTCCGCGAGCTCGGGGTGGAACTTGGAGTAGGTAGTGAACCGCATGTTGTAGGAATAACGCGGGCGGGGACGGTTGGCCAGAAGGCGGTAGGGCGGTAGGGCGGTACGGCGGTACGGCGGTACGGCGGTACCCACTGCCGCCACCTATCAACC
>DASSZB010000133.1:0-2093 GCA_035702935.1 Dehalococcoidia bacterium | reverse complement strand
ATCGCCGCGTTCCGGCGGATGATCCGGCCGATAGCCTCGTGGTCGTAGAAGTCCAGCCGGTACACAGAGCCGAAACGGTCGCGCAGCGGTGGGCTGAGCATCGCGTACCGGGTCGTCGCTCCCACCAGCGTGAAGTGCGGCACCGAGAGCCGCACGCTGCGCGCTCCCGGCCCTTTCCCCAGCACGATGTCCAGCGCGAAGTCCTCCATCGCCGGGTAGAGCACCTCCTCCGCCGCCCGCGGCAGCCGGTGGATCTCGTCGATGAAGAGGACGTCGTGCTCCTGCAGGTTCGTCAGGATAGCCGCCAGGTCACCCGCCCGCTCCACAGCCGGCCCCGACGTGATCCGCACCGACACGCCCATCTCCCCGGCGATGATGTGCGCCAGCGTCGTCTTCCCCAGCCCGGGCGGGCCGTAGAACAGCGTGTGGTCCAGCGGTTCGTCGCGGTGCTTGGCGGCATCGATGGCGATGCCCAGGTTGTCCTTGAGCTTCTCCTGGCCGATGAACTCGTCCAGCCGCCTGGGGCGCAGCGTGACATCCAGCTCCTCTTCGTCGTCCTGGAGCTTGCCGGAGGTGATGCGCTCGGTCGTCGTGCGGGTGCCCCTTGCCGAATACCTGTGCTACTTGGGGTGATTATACGTTCGGCCGCGACGCGAGTCTACGCGCCGGTGACGTGGCACCGAGTGTCAGGAAACAGGACCGCCCCGTCGCCCCGCAGCACCGGGGCGGTCCTGTGGTGGAGTCCATACATAGAACGGCGGAAGGGCCGAACGCTTACAACCCGTGATTCGCTCGTGTTCCCGCCCTGGCCCACGCACGAGTCGGCGCCACTCAACCCCCTTTCACATTTCCCATTTCCCCAAGGCGGTATACAATGATGCCGCCCGACAGAGATGCCGGGGCGGGCCAGCCGCACCAAAACGTAGGGGCGCGCGCTTGCTGCGCCCAAGGAGTCGCCCGAATGGACTACAGGTTCACGCCCGAACAGGAATCCTTCCGCGAAGACCTCAAGAAATTCCTCCGCGCTGAGCTCCCAAAGGACCAGGAGCAGGGCGAAGAAGCCGGCAGCGACCACGAGTGGCAGTTCGCCCGCGCTTTCCAGAAGAAACTCGCAACCCGCAACTGGCTCGTGCCCCACTGGCCCAGGCAGTACGGCGGCAGCGATATGGGCATCATGGAGCAGGTCATCATGCGCGAAGAGATGGCCTTCCACCGGGCGCCCATCCCCGACATCTTCGGCGTCAACATGCTGGGCCCGGTCCTCATGCTCTACGGCACCGAGGAGCAGAAGAAGCAGCACCTTCCGGGAATTGCCTCCGGCGAAGTGATGTGGTGCCAGGGCTACTCCGAGCCCGGCTCCGGCTCCGACCTCGCCTCCCTCCAGACCAAGGCCGTCCGCGACGGCGACGACTACGTCATCAACGGCCAGAAGATCTGGACCTCCAACGCCCACCGAGCCGACTGGATATTCTTCCTCGGCCGCACCGACCAGGAAGCCCCGAAGCACAAGGGCATCACCTTCTTCCTCAGCCCCATGAAAGTCCCCGGCGTCAGCACCCGTCCCCTCATCAACCTGGCCAGCCAGCACGGCTTCAACGAGGTCTACTTCGAGGACGTTCGCGTTCCTGCTGCCAACATCGTCGGCGAGGAGAACCGCGGCTGGTACGTCGGCGCCGCCCTCCTCGACTTCGAGCGCTCCGGCATCGGCTCCTCGGCTGCCGCGCGCCGCAGCCTCCAGGACCTCCTGGGCTATTGCAAAGATGCCGGCCACAACGGCGCCAACGGCAGTGGCACCACTGTCCGTCACAAGCTCGCCGAGCTCATGATCGAGACCGATGTCGGCCGCTACCTCAGCTACCGCGTGGCCTCCATGCAGGCCCGCGGCCAGGTACCGAACTACGAAGCCTCAGTAGCCAAGTGCTACCTCTCCGAGCTCTCACAGCGAGTGGCCTGCGCCGGCGTCGATATCCTCGGCCTCCCCGGCCAGCTCCGTCCCGAGGACAAGAAATGGGCGAAGCTGCACGGCCAGTTCAGCATGACCTACATGGTCACCCTCGGGGGCACCATAGCCGGCGGCACCAGCGAAATCCAGC
>DASSZB010000125.1:0-8806 GCA_035702935.1 Dehalococcoidia bacterium | reverse complement strand
GGCCCCCTCGTCGGTGTAACAGACCTTAATCTCCTCCGTGGAAGGTGGCCCCTGTCCGATGAGCGTGTCCGAGAAGGCACGATAGCACTTCCCCTCCACGCCCGCGAACGTTTCGTCCTCTAGCTCTTCGATTTCGAACTTCTCGTGGTCCGTGACCAGTGCGAGGAGCGCGTTGTATATGGGTATGGCGAAGATACGAAGCCCTTCCGCCTCCGCAAGGGTGACGATGCGGCAGTTGTTTACAGATCCGGCGATTGAGCAATAGTAGTTGTCGGTTGCACCCATGATAGAAACCGTCGTCGCGTCGAACCCGAGCTGGTTAGTCGTCCAGTCCTGGCGGTCGTTCACCCCCAGGCGGTAGACGGTGAGGACGCCTTCACTCACATCACCGATGGGGCCGGTGTAGCGATACACGTACTTGCCATCGACTCCTGCGAGAAACTTGGCAGCCAGCTGGGACGCCGGGCCCGCATCGCCGGGCGCAGAGGGTGCTGACGTCCGGCCGCTGGGCAGGGTGGGGGCCGCAGGTCCATCGTCGCCGCCGCACGCGCCGAGCATGAGGACGGACACGAGGCCCAGGACAAGCGAGACTGCGATGCGCATTATTCGTTCTCGCCGAACGGCTCGACGCTATTCACTTGCCACCCGCTGGAACCCGGAGTCAGCCGCATCTCCCACACGTCCTCGCCAGGATTGTCCTTGTCGGCCACGCGCAGTATTACGAGGCCGGGCGCGTAGGTGCTGAAGTCTTCGTGGATGCAGAAATCGCCGTCCGTGTCGCCGGTGATCTCAGCGCATGCCACTGGGTCTGTGAATTCCCCTTTGTCACCGTCGATGCCGGTTTCCTGGAGATACCGCTGGGCGGCCGACACCCCCCCGGAGCGTGGTGACAGGTCCGGTGTGCCGGAGGTCGTTGGTGACTCCGTATCGCCCGAGTCCGAATCGTCGCCGCAAGCGGCGGCTGCTAACACCAGCAAGGCAGCACCTAGACATGGGACGAGGAGGGAGCGGAGTCTCTTAATCATCGGTTCACAGGAACAACATATACGACCCCTGTGTTGGGGTCACTGCTTTCCGTCTCCGCCTGGGTGGCTAGGAGCAGCAGCCCGTCTCGGTCGCCGGCCAGTGGACCGCCCGCCACGGCGCCTCCCAGCCTGTCGTCGCTCGCCGCACCGATTACCGTTATGGGAGCTGCCTCACCGGCCAGATCTATCGTCGGCCCCGCCGAACCGAGGCGCGTGAACACGTGCACCTTTCCGGCGCCCGGCCGGCTTTCGGGACCCGCCAGGATTGATCCCGCTATCAGGTCCGCGGCCCCGTCGCTATCGATATCGGCGGCGCCCAGCCCCGAAGGAAAGAGCTCGCCGGAGATGCTCCCGGTGATCGTCAACGAGGCGACTGAATCGGCTTCTATTTGCCCGGTGATATCCTCGGTACCCAGGATCACGTAGACTGCTCCTTGCCTTTCGAGCAAGCCGCTGGTCTGCAACTGCGCTCCGACGGCCACGTCCGCCAGTGTGTCCCCATTAAAATCGGCCACCATCATCGGAAAACCAAGACTGGAGGATGTGGGGCCTACGATGGTGGCGTCCTCGTCGCCCCTTTCGACGGAGAGCCTTTGCTCCATCCCGGAAGCACCTTTGAAGAGGTAGGCGGCGCCTGTGGTGCTGTCATGCGATCCGCCTGCGGCAGAACGGTAAGCTCCGACCACGACATCTTCCAGTCCGTCCCCGTCAACATCCCCTACCCCGAGGCTGGCCCCGAACTGTCCGAAGGCGTAGCCGCCGCTGAGCAGAACGTCGAACTCATCACGGGCAATATTCCGCTCGCCGCTCAGTTCGTCCGATCCGTATATGACGTAGACTTCGCCCAGCGCTGTCCGCTCGCCGCCGGGCGGCGTCCCGGCCTTCCGCCCCGCGAACGGTGCTCCCACGACTAGATCCTCGGTGCCGTCGCCATTGACGTCTCCGATATCCATGGCGTGCCCCAACCGGCTGAAGCCTTCAGCACCCGTTACCGTGAGGTCGAAAACGTCCTCGGTGAGATCGCGTTCGGGGTCGTTACCCAGCTCGTCGCCGCCGAAGAAGACATAAGCCCGGCCCTGGTCGGACCTGGGATCGAAGCCGGCGGTGACGCCCGGCGCCGCGATCACCACGTCCTCCACTCCATCGCCGTTGAGATCGCCGGAGACAACCGTCGAACCGAGCCCATCGCCTGGTGCCGCCCCGAAGAAAGTGACGTCTGCAGAGCCGGCGCCCAGTGGCGCGTCCTGGTCCAGCGGGCCGAACACGACGTAAGCTTCGCCGGCGTCCAGGCGATCGTTGTCCGGCCCGTCGGCCTGGGGGGCGCCGATGAGCGCATCCGTGTTTCCGTCGTCGTCGAAATCGCCCAGGGTGACGCTGGCACCGACGTTGACGAGGTCAGCCACGTCACCGGCCGCGTACGCCGTGACATCGGCGCTCTCGGCCAGGTCTATCGTTGCCGCCGACGTTTCGCCTGTGGCTGAGGGACTGACCGATCTGGATGGCCCTGTACCGCCGTCATCGTCGTCGCTTCCACAGGCGTAGCCTAGGATAACAAGAACGGCCGCCAGGAGAGCGGCCGCCGGTCTGACGTGTCGGGCCGAGCGAAACACTGTGTCAATCGTAGGTAGACCAGGCTGGGTCGGTCAAGCCACCCGAACTCGTTAGCGTGCGCCGGTCCACATGCCACAGATCCCGGTAGGATCGTCTGGTGATGGCTGTGGGTCGGGCGCCCCCGGGACTACCGTAACCTCGCCGCTGTTCAAGAATCGGACCCGGTACTCCTCCAGCGGCTGGACCCGCACGACGGTGCCGAGGAAGCTCGTGCCGTTCGCGCCCAACAGACGCATTTCGATGATCGCCGAGCCGGGGGCCGCGCCGTACGTTTCCGTAACCTGGAAAGGCGCCATTCGATCGAACAAATGCTGCAGGCGCGGGAATTCATACGAGAAAGCGCCGAATTCGCAACCAAAGTCCGCGTTGTGCTCCTCCGTGGTGCCCTCGATGCTGGCCGCGTAGAGTCCCCAGGCCCCCTCCATGTCGTCCGCCTGCACCGCGGAAACGAACTCCTGGAAGACGCGCGTGCCGGCCTCCGCGTCCGGCGGTAGCAGAGTGGGCACAGGTGTAGGGCTGTTGGTGATAGCCGCCGTGGGCGTCATGCCGCCGTCGTCGTCATCGCCGCAGGCGGTCGCCAGCAGTAAAACCAGCGCGGAGACGCCCACCAGCAGGCAGGTCCGGCGCGAGCGGATAGTCGCGGGGGAAGTGTTCACGCGGAAGAGTCTCAAGGGATGAATCGTGGACTTTTCGCCATTACATCAGCGGCCCGGTGTACTGTCAATTGGCCAGCGCTAGGCCGCGCCCCCTCTTCCTTGACACCCGTCACAGCGCTCCCATAGCATTTTTTCTTACCATGCCCTTCGCGCGTTCCCTGTTCAGACTTTCCTGGGCAGCGCTTGTTTTCTCACTCGTGATTAGTGCCTCCGCGTGTGGAGGAGATGATGCCAGTCCCAAGGTGACTCCGACTGAGGCCCCAACCGCCACCCCCTTCGCCCTGGGTTCGTCAGTTACCATTCGAGGGGAGGAATTCGCGCTGCCTGAGGGCGTTTCTTACATCAATCAGACCGCCGACTGCCAGCTGGAGGCGAATGCCTCGTCGGACACGTGCATTAACGACTTCAAGATGCTGGTGCGCGGCAACTCCTACATCCTCTTCGACGCCCGGGTACCGCAGGTGATCGCCCGGTTGATCGAGCCCCAGGACGAGAGTTATCTCCGTCCACTGCTGGACGCTATAGAGGGTGCAGTGGATAGTGCCTCACCGGACCAGTCACCGGGCTCATAGCCTCATCGTGGCGCACTGTAGATTGTCATCGAAGGCATGAAGACAAGAACCGTCCTCGCCGCAACGGTCTCCGCTCTCCTCTACTTGATGCTGCCGGCAGTGATGGCGCCCACGGCCGCTCTCGCCGAACCGAAGCTAACAGAGGCGAGCCCTTCGTATGGAGATGTCCTGGAGGCGATTCCGGAGTTCCTTCATCTCTGCTTCTCGGAGCCGGTGCAGGTGGATGATACCGGGGACTGGAAGTTCAACGTGAAGACTCCCGAGGGCCAGGCGCTCGGAATTCGGATCGTGTTCGAGCCCAGCGGCGGTTGTGTGGATGTATACCCCGGCGTCACCGAGGAACCGCCTCAGGGTATATGGACCTTCGATTGGCTCGTCCGGGCACAGTCAGACGGCTCAGAGGGTTCCGGCGCGATCAAGTTCCAGATGGGAGAACTCCAGCCGGGTGAGACTCCCTTGGACAAGGCCGACTCAAGTCTAAAGCCATCGGATCAAGACGATGGCGCCCCCACCGGCCTCGTGGTGGCCATTGGGATCGGAGCGGCCCTGATCATTATCGCGACAGGTGGATTCATTCTTAGCAGACGACGGGGTCCTCACGCCCGGTCCGGACCATGAAGAAGTCATCCAACAAGCCCATACTTCCGTGGCCCGTACTGGTTCTCGGTGCAGTCGTTGCCGGCGTTGCCGTTGTCGTAGCCCTCCTCGTCGGCGGTTCCGGCGATGGCGACGTCGTATCGACCCCCTCGCCTTCGCCCACCGCCACGCTGGGTCCGGTTGCAGGCACGATCGGCTATATCACCCCGGACGGCAACTTCGCTCTCATGGATGGACACGGCGGGAGTCAGCAAGTGCTCACGTCGGATGGCACCGCGAAGTCCTACGCCTGGTCGACGGATGGCTCAATGGCGGCTATCGAACTGGGTGCCGGGGCGGCAGCGCACGTGATCGGTGTCAGGCTGGATGGATCCCGGGTCTTCGATATCGCCGGAGGCTCGCAGCCGCTGTGGTCTCCGGGCGGGAACGGCCTGGCGCTATCCGTAAATGGCGCCGTGGCCGTGTACGACGCCTTGGGGAATCCCCTGCGCGTGTTTGAAAGCGCCACGCTTCCGGCCTGGTCGCCCGATGGCGCCTCGCTTGCGTTCCTGAAGGTGGGCGCTGATGGCAAAGCGGTGCCGGTCATCGGAGAAGTCAGCACTGGGATCGAAAGTCCCCTCGCCGCGGATATCGAGCCTTCCGATCCCGTGTTTCCCATTGCCTGGCACCCCGCTGGTGGGATCATCGCTTACCGAAACCGGCTGTATGAGCCGGCTGTCGGGGCGACAGTCGACCTGCCCGGAACCGCGATCTTCTGGTCTCCAAACGGACGGACGCTGCTGGTGGCCGGTGAGTTCAGCCCGGCAGACCGTGCAACTCCTGGGCTTATCCTCGATGCATCGCAGGGATTCAAGCAAACGATCGGCCTGCTAATCCGGCCGTCTGCCGAAGACATCCCTCCCCAACTGTTCATGCAGAAGTGGTCAGACTGGTCGGACGACGGCCGCTACTTCTTTTATATGGACCCGGAACCCAGCCGGGAGTTCATCCGCGTATACGACACGCAGGCGATTAGTCAGCAGATATACCGGAACATTTCGGGAGAGCGGCCGGACATATCGCCCGACGGCGCCAATGCCGTCTTCATGTTCCAGGGCAAGGTCTGGGTCATTCCGTTGGATGGAAGCGCACTGGTGCCGGTTGCCGATGGCACTCGTCCGGCCTGGCAACCCACCCCGTAAGGGCGAAGGCGCGTCCTCCTTATCACTGAATTATTATCGGATTTTAACTCCCACTTAACCGTAACGCTCCCGCAGCGTGTGGTATAACTTTCCTAAGCTCACGGGGGAATATTGGCTGCGTACCGAAAGGGGCGGTACTTCCGGTAAGTATTCGCGTGGTTCCCAGTTGAGTTACTTGATAGAGGCATGCATTTTTTTGGTTCAGAGCACTGGAACCTGGCGGGGGTAGTAAAGTGAGAAAAACTGGAGCGTTTGCGGCCCTCCTGTTCCTTCTTGCACTAGCAGCCATCGGCGGTCATGATGCGGCTAGGGCCACATCATTCGTTCCGATTGACCATACGGTCTCTCTCTCGGATTCGGCGGCGTCCGCCAATTCGGATCTGACCGTTTCCATCACCCTCGACTCGCCGGCGGCTCTCGATCAGACCCACGTCTCGTTTATCCCGTCCGCTTGGTCCGTCCCCAACGACGCCGCCGTTCCGAACGGCGCGATCGTTGGCAACGTCTCGCTTGGCATTTCCGAATCCGTCTCCAACGGGCCGTGCAACGATTCCAAGTTCCTCGGCTTTACCCTGTATGACGCCACGACGAATACAGCTTCGAACCTTCTCGCCGATACTCCCCGCATCCCCAGCTCATCCTGGCCCGGGTTCACAGTGGTAAACGGTGTACCTGACGCCGTCAACAAGTACCCGACGTTCCTGAAGAACGCCTACCCCGGCCTGACCCCGCGCAGCCGCGCCTACGGTTCTGTCCCGGCCGCCGTCGGAGGCATCAATCGCGTTGTCAACGTGCTCGTGTTCGACCCGGGCACTCCCCTCCCGGGCATGTCTCCGATCAGCGCCTCGTTTGGCTACATCGTTGTGGTTGTCCCCCAGGATCCTACGGCGCCGCCGGCCGCGAGCACGATCACTGACCAGTGCTCCACCTTCATCTACACGCGCCAGGATCGCGGTATGACGCTGGACAACCCGGACACCGCGGGATCAAATGAGGGCGGCGTCGCTTACCGCGCCAACCCGGCCGCGCCGGGCACCTACAAGTTCTCGGAGTACTTCCGCAGCCTCCGTGACATCGATAACGACGGCATCGAAAACCAGCTTGACGGCTGTCCATATGTCTACACGCCCACGTGGAACCCCCGGATATCCGATGCCATTAATGACCCGGACTCGGATGGCATCCCCGGCAAGGACATCGTTGCCCAGCCCGGCGAGCAACTGGATCCACTGACCGGCTGCGATCCAACTCCCCTCACCGCCAATGCCGACCCCGATGCTGACGGGTTTACAAACCGCCAGGACAATTGCCCGCTGGTCGCCAATGCTACCCAGGTCGACCCCGACGTCGATGGAATCGGCAGCGTGTGTGACACGGTTGACACGGTCGGAGATGGTCACCTTCACGAAGTCTGCTCGTCGGTAAATGTAGATGTAGGCTCGCCGAGCTCACCCCCCGCGTTTACCTGTCCCGAATTCGTGCCTGACGTGGACAACGATGGGTTCTCACGCACCGCCGAGGAGCATGTCGGTACGGTTGTGGGGGACCCCTGCGGGAACGATGGTTGGCCGGCCGATCTGCTGAGCTCTGGCGGCAGCCTGAACGATATCGACCTTCAGGACATTGGCAGTTACTTGGCGCCTGTTCGCCATCTCAATACCAGCCCGCCTGATGCTGGTTACAATGTGCGCTGGGACCTGGTCCCTGGCGGCAGCCCGGAGGTCATTAATCTGCAGGACCTCGCTGCGCTCGTCGTCTTGTATCCGCCGATGCTTGAGGGCCCCCGCGCATTTAACGGACCTCCTTGCCCCTGGCCATAGTTACGGGCGTGAACCGCCTCGCGTCTGCACGGCTCGCGGCCCTCTGTTTGGCGCTCGTGGCGTTCTCTATGATGTGGGCGTGCGGCGGCGAAGGATCCGAAGAGGAATCTCCATCACCTGAAGCCTCGCTGACCGCCACGCCCTTCCAGTTGCCTGAACGCTCTCCCACGGAGATGGAGCTCCCCGTCCGCATCGCCGTCACGCTTCCCATCTTCGAAGGGTTCGCGCGCGAGGCCGGCGGCGAAAATGTTGAGGTAATCTCCCTCATTCCAGCGGGCTCCGACCCTCACTCCTATGAATTCACCCCCCAGGATCTCGAGAAGATGAAGGGGATCGATTTCTTCTTCCTGAACGGGCTCGGGCTGGACTCCCGGCTCCAGGACGTCATCGAGGCTAACCGGGATGAGGACGCCTACGTGATCCCGTTCGCCCCCAATATCCTGTCACCCAGCGGTGGCGGGCTCACCGCCGCAGAGGCGCACGATGATGCCCACCTCTGGCTGGATCCCGCCCTTGCATACGTGTACACGGAGATCGTCGCGGACGAACTCGATATCTACGATGGGATACGCAAGGAGACGTACGACGCCAACTTCACGGCGTTCCGGGACGCAATGCTCAGCCTGCAAAATGATATCTTCTCCCGTCTGCAGGCCTTGTCCGCCGACCGCCGCAAGCTGGTCACCTTCCACGACTCATTCGATCATTTCGCCCGCAAATTCGAGCTGGAGGTTGCCGGTTATGCGGTGGCGAAGGCGGGCGATGCGCCGACGCCGGACGCCGTTGGGCGCCTCGTGCAGATCGTGGGTGAACAAGCGATACCTGCAGTCTTCGCTGAGTATGGATACGACGCCGGATTAATGCAGCAGGTGGCCACGCAGGCCGGTGTGCAACTCTGCACCCTGTACTCGGACATCGTCGATCCCGCGCTCACGTACGATGAGATGATGAATGCCAACGCCGATGAGATCCTGCGTTGCCTCGGATCGTGAGCGCGACAGACCCGGCTGACCAGTCTACCTGGAGATAGTGTTGGGCAGCACCTGGAGGCGTATAGCGAGCGTTCCCTGGAGGACTGCCGACATTCCGAAAGGCGCCCTTGCCGAGGCCGCGCCGTTCTCTGGCCAGTCTGCTGCCGAAGCCAGGTGGCCTCCCCATTCGATGTAGACAGTGCTGGACCCGGCCAGGACGCGTAGATCGACGCGTTGGTCGCCCGTGCAGCTTGACGTAGGAGACACTTCCGGTGCCTGCTGGAAGGTGCCGCCCCACGCGGAAACATACGCTGTGCCGCCTGCGGCCTGCACGGCGTCCGGCAGCGGCACCTGCGAATCAGGCCGTTCGCGT
>DASSZB010000086.1:0-2847 GCA_035702935.1 Dehalococcoidia bacterium | reverse complement strand
TGAGTGAAGATGCAATCCAGTACGCCCCGGACAAGACCGCCGCAGTCAGGGAAGCGGCGCGCATCCTGCGCCCGGGCGGGCGCTTCGTATTCACCGCGTTCGAACTTGAACCGGACCACGTAAAGGGCGTTCCCGTAATCGGCGATGACCCGGTCGACGATTACGGCCCGCTGCTCAGCGCCGCCGGCTTCAACGTCGAGACGTATGAAGAGATCCCGGGCTGGCCAGAACCGCTCACGATGACCTATCAGTCCCTGCTGGATGCAAGCGGCGCTCTCGTGCAAGAGATGGGCCAGGTCGCGGCAATGGCTCTCTTCAGCGAGCTCACCGCGACCCTCCAGCAGCAGATCTACCGCCGCAGGGTTCTGGCGGTGGCCACGAAGCTTTGACCCGCGGACGGGTCCGCCGCACCGACCGTCGCGTCGTTTCTTACCCTGCCCTGCGCCCGGTCTCGCCCGCCTCGATTTCCGCTGGCCGATCAGCCTAGCCTCCAGCGGCGATCGCGCTGCGTGGACGCGCCGCCAGCAGGAGAGTCGCCCCGACGAACAGGGCTGAGATGAGTGTAATGGCTACCCCGTAGCCTCCGGTGACGTCCACGGTCAGGCCCATGAGCACCGGCCCTGTCGCGGCCACGAGGCTGACAACCAGCGATTGCACCCCCATCAGCGTCCCAATCCTCCGCTCGCCGTAGACGTCGGCAGCGTAAAGACCATGGAGAGGCGATATCGTGCCGAAGGCCAGGCCCGTGACGATCATGAACACGAGAAGCCAGCCGATCTCACCTCCGGCAACCAGCGGCAGGCTGCCCACAGCCATGAGCACGTAAGCCAGCCCAATGGCGTTCGGCACACCCAGCCCTTCCACGACAGGGCCCATAAGCGCTCTTCCGGGCAACGACAGGAACCCACGGGCGGAGGCCACCGTCGTCGCCACGCCGAGCGACGCTCCGGTCGCGGTCATCGCGGGCACGTGGAGGACTTGGATTGCGGAAAACGCCATAGATGCCAACGAGAACATGCCGATCATCTGCAGCACCTGGCGGGAGCGTAAGGCATCGCGCACACCGCCATAACCTTCTCCCTCCTTGGCGGCGGCAACCCCAGCCCCGTCATCGGCGGCTCCACCGGAGATAAATAGACCCGCGGGAAGCACGTGAAGTATGAGCAAGGCCACAACCACCCTCATGGCCGAGCGCCATCCCAGGGCATCGACGAGCAGGCCCATAACCGGAAAGTAGATCACGCTGGCAAATCCCCCGACAAACGTGAGGATCGCGAAGGCGCGGACGCGGTCCCCCGGGAAAAGCCGGGCGGTCAATGCCATCGTCACGTTATAGAACAGCCCTGCCCCGATAATGCCACCACCCACGGCCCACGCTACGGTAAAAGACCCGACATTCCGGCTCTCGGCGGCGAGGAGCAGGAACAAGCTTCCAACCGCTAGCGAGCCGAGGAGGACCGGCCGCCCTCCCACCCGGTCAAGGAGCCATCCGCTGGCCACCGCTCCTATTCCACTCGCAAGCATGCTGAGCGTGAAGGCGGCCGAAAGTGATCCCACGGGCCAGCCGGTATCGTCGTGAACCGGCCCGATCAGCACCCCAAACCCGTAAGCGGCCAGGCCGTAAGAGCCCACGGTGAGCAGGCCGAGCAGCACGACTCTCCACCACTTGCGCCACGCCTCTCTCAACGCTTGTTCACCAGCATTTGAGAGGGCCCTTTCTATCCTTTCGACCGCGCATAGTAACCTGCGGGCATGATATTCGAGTCCGCCCTTCCAGTCCCCCCGGAGATCTGGAGTACGATGTCGAAGATGCTATCCAGTACGCCCCGGACAAGACCGCCGCAGTCAGGGAGGCTGCAAGCGCCGGAGACGGAGAACGGGGCCGGCTAACCGGCCCCGTTCCATTTTTCGCGTTGACGCGCAGGCGCTAGTCGTCGTCGTTCGCGTCGCCCTCGTTGTCCGCACCATCGTCGTCCGGCTCATCGCCGATGACGTGGAAGTCGGAGTCGAGATTGACCTCGACCTGGCGGCCGTCTTCCAGGCGTACTTCGACGCTGTAGGCCGCGCCGTCGTCGCCCATCTCGGTCTCGGTCACGGTGCCGCCGCCGGTGTGTGCCAGCGCGGCCTCGACCGCCTTATCGTACGCATCACCGGTGATCGGCTCATCGTCATCCCCGCCCGTGGCGACCACAACCCCGGCGCCACCGGCGATCCCGGCCACGAGGATGACCGCGCCGATGATGGCCCAGAGCTTCTTCTTGCCTGCAAACATGGCTATCCTCCTCCTTCTCGATTCCAGTCTAACTGTAATCCGCGCACATGAATCTGCGATGAAGTGGCAGTGAAGTTGATCAAGAGCCCTCCTCGAAAGCGACCAGCTCTTCGCGGCCTCCTCCCTCGACGTCGATGGCAAGAACGGGGCCGATCCCCTTGCAGTAGTACTTGTTCTCTAGCACGTCTGGCTCGAGCGGCGTCGTGTCCTCAGTCTGGAGGCAGCCGTCGAAAGTCCCAAACGGCGCCTCTACGTGCTCATCGAGGCTGAGGACTTTGCCCTGGTCCTCCGCCTCGCCCTCGTAATACTCCTGGCGGTACGCCATGCCCACCTCCGGGCTGCCGGGCAGGAGAATCCCCGCCAGGGCGCCGTCCACTCCCGCCTCCCACGAGCCCTCAGTGGTGACCAGTTCGCCGTTTTCGTATTCCTTCGTGTCCTCGCCCATGTACCAGACGTTCCCGTCCACGTCCTGCGCGTACCAGTCGAACGTGTCTTCGATCACGTCCCCGTCCTGCGACACGACGTCATGCACGACTGTGGCGCTGATACCCAGGATGACCTTCTTCTCGTCCGTG
>DASSZB010000251.1:0-2873 GCA_035702935.1 Dehalococcoidia bacterium | reverse complement strand
CGCCCCGAAGAGCATCACGAGCGAGCTTCCTCCCTGGCTGACGAAAGGCAATGGGATACCCGTCACCGGAAGCAGCCGGATGTTGACGGCGATGTTGATGAACGTCTGGAAGAGGATCATGATCACGATCCCGGTCGCGATTAGCCTCCCGTAGGCGTCCTGAGAAATGCTGGCGGCGCGGATGCCCCGGAAGAGAAGGAGCGTGAATAGGGCGAGGAGGATGAGCGCGCCCATGAGCCCCAACTCTTCTCCGAGGACGCTAAAGATGTAGTCCGTAGTTGATGTTTGCAGGAAGTCCAGCTGCGTCTGCGTCCCCTCTGTGAACCCCTTGCCGAGCAATCCCCCGGATCCGATTCCGATTTCACTTTGGAGGATGTTGAACCCACCACCCAGCGGGTCGTGGTTAGGGTCGATCCAGGTGGCGAAACGCTCCCGCTGGTAATCTCCCATCACGGCCAGGGTGGCGAACGGTATGAGCGAGACGGCAAGGCCGACAAGCACGAGTACGAAACGAAGAGGGGCGCCTGCCACTAGCACCATGCCTAGCCATGTGGCGCCGAACACCATGGCAGTGCCCATGTCCGGCTCAGCCATGACAAGTCCGGCCGGTAGCGCGGCCATTCCGAGCGTGGCCATGAAGATGCGGAGGTCCTGCAACTGGTGCTGGTGGTCGGCCATGAATCGCGCCAGCGCGATGATCACAAGGATCTTGGCCACCTCGGAGGCCTGTATCTGCTGACCCGCAAAGCTGAACCAGCGGGTTGATCCATAGGCTGAGTCGCCAACGAACAACACCGCTACCAGCAGGAATACGGCAAGCACGTAGAGGGCCGGCGCCATCTGTCCCCACATCCGGTAATCGAGCCAGGCGACGCCGATGCTAATGCCCAGGCCCAATCCGGCGAACACGATCTGCTTGACCAGTGGATGGCCTGGGGTGACGCCATCAGGGTAGGCGCTGAGAGACGCGCTGTAGATGAGCATCGCGCCGTAAGCCACGAGGGCGGCAGCCAGCAGCAGCAGGATGAAGTCGAAGTGGCGGAGACCGCGCTGGTCGATCACGGCTGCCGCTCCGGCGCGTTGGCCGCGAGCCGCGGTCCGTGGAAGTAGTAGTCCAGGATCTTCGAGGCCGCGGGGGAGGCATCGTTGCCGCCGCTTCCGCGCTGCACGAACACCACCACGGCGATTTCCGGGTTGTCGTACGGGGCGAAACCCACGAACCAGCCGTGGGTCTCGTACTTGCCGTTCGAAAGCTGAGGCCCGAACTCGGCCGTTCCGGTCTTCCCGGCGACATCCACGCCGGCGACGGCCGCGTTCTTGGCGACCCCGTCGGTTACTGACCTTCGCATTCCGGCGCGGACGACCTGCAGGTTGGCGTCCTCCACCGGGAGCTGGGAGCGGATGCGTGTTTCGTAGGAGGAGAGCGTGTTGCCGTGGCTGTCTTGCAGCGCCTTCATGACGTGGGGCGTGAGCAGTTGCCCGCCGTTGGCGATCGAGCTGATCGCCGTCAGAACCTGGATTGGCGTAGCCGCGACGTACCCCTGGCCGATGCCGAAGTTGTAGGTGTCGCCGAGCGTCCACGGCTCGCCCACCGTCTCCTCTTTCCAGGGGGCGTCCGGCACCGTGCCGCTGGACTCGCCGGGGATATCGATGCCCGTCGGTTGCCCGAAGCCGAATGCCTTGGTGTATGCGGAAAGGCGTTCCACACCCAGGCCTCGGAATCCCTCGGTCGGCATACCTCCGGCAAGGTAGTAGAAATAGACGTTGGAGGACATGGCCAGCCCTCCGTAGAAGTCTAGCGCGCCGAGCGGCGCCCAGTCCGGGTACCGATAGACGACGTTGGGGTCGAAATCGTTCTGGATGAGGATGTAGCCGCGGCTCGTGATCGTGGTCCAGGGAAACGCGACGCCCTCCTGGAGAGCAGCGGAGCCGACAATTGTCTTGAAGGTACTGCCCGGAGGATACTGCTCTGACAGGTCGTGGTTGACCAGGGGTTTGCCCGGTGCGTTGATCAGCTCGGCAAGCTTCGCATCATCTATCTTTCCGGAGAAGATGTTGTTGTCGTACGAAGGCAGGGACACCATGGCCAGGATTTCGCCCGTGTGGACGTCCATGACGGCGGCGGCCGCGTTATCGGAGTTGGCGGCGTATGTTTGGAGGATTTCGGTGACCTTCTGCTGGAGGTCCGCGTCGATGCTGAGCATGATGTTGGCGCCGTCGATCGGCCTTCGCTCGGCGATCGTCTTCAACTCGCGTCCGGCGGCATCGACTTCGATTAGCTTCTTCCCCAGTTTCCCCCGGAGGACCTCCTCATACTGGGCCTCGACCCCCGTCTTGCCGACGTAATCCTGGTACAGGTAACCCTTGTCTTCGAGTTCGGCCCACTCCTCGGCCGAAATCGGGCCTACATATCCGAGGACGTGCGAGAGAAGTGCGCCGGTGCTGTACGTCCGGGCGGGTTCCACCTGGACCTGCAGACCGGGGGCATGCGGCTCCAGTTCCATGAGGATGAGAGCGGAGTCGCGGTCTATGTCCTGCTTGATGACCGCCGGGCTATAGGCGCCCTGCCGGTCAATCCCTTCCTGGACTTTTTCCTCGATCTGCTCTACGGACATCTGCAGAATAGGTTCCATCATGCGGTAGACAGCCACCTCACCGCGCTCCGGGAGGTCGCCTGGGACGATTGTCGCCGTGAAGCGGGCGCTATTCTGGACGAGGGGACGGCCGTTGCGGTCGTAGATGAGGCCGCGGGCCGGCAGCAAAGGGACCTCGCGCAGAGCGTTTATCTCCGCGCGCTCCTTGTATTCGTCGCCCTTGATGACCTGGAGGTTGACGAGCTGAAGGATCAGCGCGCCGAACATGAGGATCACGAC
>DASSZB010000109.1:0-6201 GCA_035702935.1 Dehalococcoidia bacterium | reverse complement strand
TGGGCTGGCCGTCGGCGTGGGCGTCGGGCTCGGCGTTAGTGTCGGGCTGGGCGTCGGCGTGGGCGTCGGGCTCGGTGTCGGCGTCGGCGTGGGGCTCGGTGTCGGACTGGGTGAGGGTGTCGGCGTAGACGCACCTGCGAGTTGGAACGAATACGTCCCCGTCGACGCGTCGGTGGTGTACACGCGAATCGTGTAGGTGCCTCCCAGCGTCAGCACCTGGTTCCCCGGATCGGCGCAAATGTTGGCGTCGAAGATGACTGCGTTTGACGCGTCCTTCAGCTCCCAGCGCGGCCCACAAGTAGTACCCACGACCACGTTGCCGTTGAAGAAAACCTCCTGTCCGGCAGCTGCCGTGAATGTGTAGATATCCTCGCGTCCGGGCGTTTCGATGTTGCCGGCGCCCGCTCCTGGCTGCCCGTTCTGCACGGTGTCACCGATATTAATCGCGAATGTGTCCGGCGGCGGCACGTCCGTCAGCCGGAACGAGTACGTCCCAGTTGTATTGTCGGTTGTGTATACGCGGATCGTATAGGTTCCGCCGAGCGACAGCACCTGCGTCATCGGGTCGCTGCAGATGTTCGCATCGAAGATCACCGCCGCCGAGCCGTCCTTCAGCTCCCAGCGCGGCCCGCAGGTCGTCCCCACAGCGACGTTGCCGTCGAAGAACACCTTTTGTCCGGCGCTCGCATTGAATGTATAGATGTCCGTACTGCCCGGCGACTCAATGTTTCCAGCGCCGGATCCCGGCTGTCCGTTCTGCACGGTGTCCCCGATGTTTATCGCGAAGTTATCGGCCGTTGGTACGGCGGTTATCCGGAACGAGTACGTCCCGGTCGAATTGTTCGTTGTGTAGACGCGGATCGTATAGGTCCCGCCCAGTGCCAGCACCTTGTTTCCCGGGTCACTGCAGATGTTCGCATCGAAGATCACGGCTGCGGAGACGTCCTTCAGCTCCCAGCGAGGCCCGCAGGTCGTGCCCACAGCAACGTTCCCGTCGAAGAACACCGTCTGGCCTGCGTTGGCCGTGAATGTGTAAACGTCCTCG
This sequence comes from Dehalococcoidia bacterium, assembly GCA_035702935.1. GTDB lineage: Bacteria > Chloroflexota > Dehalococcoidia > SM23-28-2 > RBG-16-64-32 > DASSZB01. Next base: position 5,156 of record DASSZB010000109.1, on the reverse strand, counting down.
CGGCCGGGCGTCTCGATATTGCCGGCTCCGGCTCCTGGCTGGCCGTTCTGCACGGTGTCGCCAATCGCAATCGCAAAAGAGTCCGGAGGCGGCACGTTAGTCAACCGGAACGAGTAGGTCCCGGTGCTGGCGTCGTTCGTGTACACGCGGATCGTGTGCGTCCCTCCCAAGGTCAGCACATTCTTCCCGGGGTCGCTGCAGATATTCGCGTCAAAGATCACTGCAGACGACGCGTCCTTCAGTTCCCAGCGAGGCCCGCAGGTCGTCCCCACAACAACGTTGCCGTCGAAGTACACGGTCTGGCCGGCCGCGGCCGTGAACGCGTATATGTCCTCACGCCCCGGCGTTTCAATGTTTCCGGCACCCGCCCCCGGCTGTCCATTCTGCACGGTGTCATCAATAGCGATATTGAACGTGTCCGGCGGCGGCACGTCGGTGAGCCTGAACGAGTATGTTCCGGTGCTGTCGTTGCTCGTGTAGACGCGGATCGTGTACGTGCCTCCCAGGGTTAGCACCGCCTTCCCGGGGTCGCTGCAGATATTCGCGTCGAAGATCACTGCTGCCGACACATCCTTCAACTCCCAGCGTGGTCCGCAGGTCGTGCCCACAACAACGTTCCCGTCGAAGTACACGGTCTGCCCGGCCGCTGCCGTGAACGTGTAGATGTCCTCCCGGCCCGGCGTCTCGATGTTCCCCGCGCCCGCTCCCGGCTGTCCGTCCTGCACCGTGTCCCCAATGTTGATCGCGAACGTATCCGGCGCTGGGATGTCCGTCACCCGGAACGAGTAGAGACCCGTCGCCGTCGTCCCCGTACCCACCGTGATCGTGTACGTCCCGCCGCTGGTTAGCGTCCGGCTGCCAGGGTCCGAGCAAATGTTAAGGTCGAAGATCTGCCCCTCCACCGCGTGAGTCAACACCCATCGGGGCCCGCATGTGCTGCCTGCCTGTACCACGACGTTCGCCTCGAAGAACACCTTCTGCCCGGCTGCCGCCGTGAACGTGTAGATGTCGCGGTCGCCCGCGTTCTCAATATTCCCTGCACCCGCCGCCGGCTGACCATTCTGCACCGTGTTGCCTATCGTATAGGCGAAGTTCTGGTCCACGGCCTCAGCCCGCGGGATCGCCCCCGAAAGTAGCAGTCCCGTGACCAGCGCCGCCACCATACCCACGGCCGCCAGCGTCCGGGGCGCCAGCCGGATAGCAAACGATCGAGCATTCTTCCAGCGGTTAACGGACACGTTTAGCCTCCTCCAGACACGCGGGGATATTTGCGTCTCGTGGCGCGAGGCCCGCCCTGGCTCTCAGAACCCCCAGCCCGCGCGGCAACCCGTCTAGGGCCATACTCGCGTGGGACATATCGGCCCGGCCGCAAAGCTTGTGATCGCGCCTAAGTTTATGGCTTTGGTTATAACCCGTCAATCTGTTGGAAATATATCCCATTTTCCCCCGCAACCTTGTGCACGTGGGCACGGCAAACCGCAACCCCGCCTGCCGGTTCGGCGTTCTATTTAGTGCTATGAAGACACTACTCGCTGCCCTCGCCTGCATCTTCGTCATCCTCTCCGCTGCCGCATGCGGCGACGATGACGACGACGACACCTCCACCTCCACCTCCACACCCACCACCTCGGCCACGACTCCGGCGGCAACGACCGCCGCGGCAACCAGCCCCGCCGTCAGCGCGACTCCCCTGGACGTCTGCCTGCCTAACCCGGACCCGGCCACCCCTGACGTGAACAACGTCACGGCCCCGTCCCCCTTCGACGAGGTCACAAGCCCTGTCCAGGTCACCGGCCAGATCGCCGTCTTCGAGGCGCAGTTCAACATCACCATCTACGACGCGCAGGGCAACAAGATCGCCGACCAGCCCGCCATGAGCAATGAAGGGCAGACCCTGGCGCCTTTCTCGGCCAGCGTTCCCTTCACGGTCAGCGAGGAAACGCCGGCCTGCATCTGGGTTTACGACATCAGCGAGGCCGATGGAGTAACCCTCCTGAACGTCGTCCAGATTCCCGTGACGCTGCTGCCGTAGCCTGATGCTATACTCGGCTTGATGATCCGCAACGACGGCCGCCGGCCCCCTGACCTGCGGCCGGTCACCATTACACCGGGCTACATCCCCCACGCCGAGGGCTCTGTCCTCATCGAGATGGGCAACACCGTCGTTCTCTGCTGCGTGAGCGTCGAGGATCGCGTCCCCCGCTTCACCATAGGCACCGGCTCCGGCTGGATCACCGCCGAGTACGGCATGCTACCCCGCTCCACCCACACCCGCACCCCGCGAGAACAGAGCGCCCGCTCGGGCCGCACCGCCGAGATCCAGCGCCTCATCGGCCGCTCCCTTCGCTCCGTGGCCCGCCTCGACCTCCTGGGCGAGCGCACCTTCGCCGTGGACTGTGACGTCATCAAGGCGGACGGCGGAACCCGCACCGCCGCCATCACCGGCGCCTACGTCGCCCTGGCCGAGGCCATCCACCGGCTCATGCAGGCGAAGTCCATTAACGCCTTCCCTCTTACTTGCGGCGTGGCCGCCATCAGCGCCGGCGTCGTAGACGGCACTCCCCTCCTTGACCTGAATTACGAGGAAGACTACAAGGCCGCGCTGGACTTCAACGTCGTCATGACCGAGGAAGGTGAGTTCGTCGAGGTCCAGGGCACCGGCGAGAGCCACCCCTTCGCCCGTGCCGAGATGGACCGAATCATCGACCTCTCAGAATCCGGCATCCGCCGGCTCTTCGAGGTCCAGCGCACCGCCCTCACCGCCATCGGCATTCAGGCCCGCGAACCCGTCACCGAACGCGGAAGCTAGCCCCCCAAGACCCCAGTTCCTGGTCCCTCTTTCTGGCTCCTTGCTACTGTGCCCTTACGCATACTCCCCCAGGAACGTCCCGCCGATGACGTGCACGTGCGCGTGCTCCTGGCTCTGCATCGCGTCGTATCCGAAGTTGGAAAGCAGCCGGAAGCCGCCCGGGCTGTGCTCTTTCCCCATTCGTACGGCTAACTCCCCCACTCGACCCAGGTCCGCCCACAAGTCGGACTGCGTCATGTGCTTCTTGGGCACGGACAACAGCATCACCGGCACCCAGCGCAGCCGGTTGCGGAAGACGATTACCTCGTCGTCCTCGTAGAGGATCTCGGCAGGCTCTCGGTGGGCGATAATCTCGCAGAAAACGCAGGCGTACACAGGGCTCCTTCAGGGGTTCGAGGGTCATTCTAGGGGCTGGGCTGGCGGCTCGCAAACGGCCTTTGCTATGCTGAGTACGTGGCCGACGTCCGCCCCTTCCCCGCCCTCAGGTTCTCTCCGGAAACCAACCTCGCGGACAACGTTTGTCCCCCTTTCGACACTATATCGCCGGAGCAGCAGCGCGCCCTCTACGCCCGCTCGCCCCACAACGCCGTCCGGATAGAGCTCGCCGAGCCCACGAACGGCGACCGCTATGCCTCAGCCGCCGCCACGCTGGCACAGTGGCGCGATGAGCAGGTGCTAGGCCGCGACGACCGCCCGACCTACACCCTCTACCGCCAGACATTCACCCGGGACGGCCGCACCTACGGGCGCACGATCCTCTTCGCCCGCCTCAGGCTCGAACAGTGGGACACGGGCATCGTCCTCCCGCATGAGCAGACCTTCGGCGGCCCGAAGGAGGATCGCCTGAAGCTGCTGCGGGCGACGCACTTGAACGCGAGCCCGGTGTACCTCCTGTACCGTGACAAGACCCGTGAAATCCAGTCCACCCTCGACGACCTCGTCATGCAGGAGCCCCAGGCGGCTTTTGCGACCGAAGACGGCCAGCGGCACGCCATCTGGGTCGTCAGCGACCCGGACCTAATCGCCCATTTGCAGGAGGCGTTCGCTGACGAGACGCTGTACGTCGCCGACGGTCACCACCGCTACGAGACCGCCCTGGGCTACCAAGATGAGGTGCGCTCAAGAGCCGCCACTTGGACCGGCGAAGAGCCCGAGAACTTCGCGCTCGCCGCGTTGACCTCGGCCCAGGACCCGGGCCTCGTCGTGCTCCCCATTCACCGCGTGACCAAGGCGGAGACTCCGCTAAATGAGGCATTGGAGCGCACCGCAATCGCCTTCGATTTCGAGAGGGTTGGCCGGGACGCGGAAGCGCTTGCCTTGACGGCTCGAGACAGCGAGCACTCGGTGCTCGGCCTTGCCGCTTCCGAATCACCGGATGTCTATCTCCTGTCGCTGCGTGATCCCTCCGTCGCGGACTCCTGGATGCCTCAGGACAGGTCCCCTGAGTGGCGCCGCCTTGACTACTCGATCGCCAACTATGCAATCCTTCAACACGTCCTTGGCCTCCAAGAGTCCCAGATGAAGGATTACAGCATGGTCTGGTTCACCGAAGATGCGCACGATGCGATAGAACAGGTCCGGAATGGGGAGGCGTGCTACGCCGTGCTGCTAAAACCGATGCCCGTCGGGCGCGTGCTGGATATCGCCGACGCCGGTGAGCGCATGCCCCAGAAGTCAACATTCTTCTACCCGAAAGTGCCCACCGGCATCGTCTTCAACCTCGTCCAGGACTGACCCCCCGCTGAATGACATTCGGACGGCCGTTCACGGGCCATCCGGCATGTGATTACCCCTTCTGCGGGGGCTAGCATTTGGGTGGAGGCCGCACAGCGGCCGGGAGGTGTAATTGTGTCGAGCGTCATGCAGCCCCTCAAGGACGAACACCGGGAGCTTTTGCCGGAAATCGAGTTCTTGCGTGAGGCAGGGATCCTCGTCGAGGGCGCTTCAGAGCACGATGTGCTCCGTGCCGTAGACGACGCGCACGCGTTCCTGGTGCACCACTTGATCCCCCATGCCATGGCTGAAGACCGCGTGCTCTACCCGATCGTCGAGCGGGTGATGGGAGCGCCTGGCGCCACGGCAACCATGAGCCGTGATCACGTGGAAGTGGAGAGGTTCACGGAAGAGCTCGGAACCCTGAAGGATAAGGTCGCCCTGTTCGGAGTAACTGAAAACGACCTGACGGCGCTGCAGCGCGTTCTCTTCGGTCTGTACGGGATCGTGAAGCTGCACTTCGACAAGGAAGAGGAGATCTACGTCCCCATCCTGGAGAAGGGTCTTTCGCCCTCAGAGGCCGCGGAGATGTTCGAGGCGATGGAGAAGGCCGCCGACGAGGCCAGGGTCACAG
>DASSZB010000092.1:0-2471 GCA_035702935.1 Dehalococcoidia bacterium | reverse complement strand
CAGGGCCTATTCGAAAGCTCGCTGAGACATGCGGAGAGGGGCGTAGACCTGTACAGGCCCCAGCACCACAGTGCCCTGGCCGCCTACGGCGACCACCCGGGCGTTGCCTGCCATGACTGGGCGGCCCTCTCGCTCTGGTTTCTCGGTCACCCCGATGAAGCGCTCGCCCGCGCCCGCGAGGCAATGACTCTGGCCGAGGACCCGTACAACTTCTACAGTCTCGCCAACGCCCGCGTTCAGTTCGCCGTCGTCCACCAGCTCCGGCGTGAACCCGCCCAGTGCGAACAGTGGGCCGCGGCGACCGTCTCGCTATCTTCGCGATACGGATATCACTACCGCACCGGCATGGGGATGATTGTGGGCGGTTGGGCGCTTGCCGCCCAGGGGCAGACGCAAGAGGGACTCGCCAGGTTAATGGAAGGCCTCGAAATCGTCCTGGGAACGGGGGCGGAAATGGATCATGCCTACTTCCTCGGGTTGCTAGCGGAGGGCTACCTGTTTGCCGGGAGCCCCGGCGAGACGTTGAAGACAGTGGAACATGCGCTCGCTCGCATCCCCGAGGGCCGTACATTCTTCTATGACGCGGAGCTTCATCGCCTGCGTGGCCGTGCGGCGCTGGATTCGTCGGGTGACGCGGCGATGGCGTCGAAGGCATACCGGAGAGCGTTCGAGGTGGCGGAGGCGCAGAATGCCCGCTCTTTGCAACTGCGCGCGGCGATGGCATTGGCCACCCTGCCCGACCGGAGCGAGGAACAGGGCTGGGCTCTCGCCGAACTCAGCCGCCTTTACGGGCAATTCCGGGATGGCCTGGAGACGCCGGACTTGATAGAGGCGCGTGCTCTACTGGACGCCCATAGCCGGTCGGCATGATCTATTCTTTCGAAGACTGTGAGCTGGACACGGGGCGGTTCGAGATGCGCCGTGATGGAGCCGGGGTACCAATGGAGCGGCAGGTCTTCGACGTGCTGGCTTACCTGGTGGAGCACAACGACCGGCTTGTGCCCAAGGAAGAGCTGCTGGACAAGGTCTGGGGCGACCGGTTCGTAGGCGATGCTGCCCTGAACAGCCGGGTGATGGCAGTCCGCAGGGCAATCGGAGATAGCGGTAAGGAACAGCGCCTAATCAAGACGGTGCACGGCCGGGGTTACCGTTTTGTGGCGCCTGTAGCCATCAATCCCGAAACACCGGAGCGATCCATCGAGCCCATCACGACAAAGCTGGGTGCCCCTACGCCTGCGGTTCCGGAGCGCAGGGAACAAGAGATCCGATTCTGCTCGGCGCCTGACGGCGTCCGCCTTGCCTATGCCGTCGTGGGTAAAGGCGCACCCCTGGTCAAGGCACCCAACTGGCTCAGCCACCTGGAGTTCGAGTGGCGGAGTCCCGTCTGGAGGCACTGGTTGGAGGAGCTGTCCCGCGACAACATGTTTGTCCGGTACGACCAGCGAGGCTGCGGCCTCTCCGACTGGGACGTGGCTGACCTCTCGTGGGACGCCTGGGTGCGTGACCTGGAGACCGTGGTTGACGTCCTCGGCCTGGAGCGGTTCCCGTTGCTGGGAATCTCGCAGGGCGGGTCCGTGGCCATGGCGTACGCGGTAAGACATCCGGAGCGGGTAAGCCACCTGATTCTTTACGGGGCTTATGCTCAGGGGTGGAGGATGCGTTCGAAGGGCCGGGAACAGATAGAAGAAGAAGAGGCGGTGACAACGCTGATGCGAAGCGGCTGGGGGCGTGACAACCCGGCCTACCGCCAGATATTTGCATCTTCGTTCATTCCCGGGGCGAACCTGGAAGAAATGCGCTGGTTCGACGACCTGTGCCGGGTCTCTGCCTCCCCTGAGAACGCTGTGCATTTCCGCGAGGTGGCCGGCAGAATCGACGTGACCGACCTCCTGCCCGACATCCAGGTCCCCACCCTGGTGCTTCATGCCCGCGGCGACTTACGCGTGTTTTTCGATCAGGGACGCCAGCTAGCTGCGGCCATCCCGGGCGCCCGCTTCGTTCCGCTCGATTCCGAAAACCACATCCTGCTGGAAAACGAGCCGGCATGGGGAAAGTTCCTTCGCGAAGTCCGGGCATTCCTCGGTGTCGAAGCGGAGACAACCGCTGCCCTCGCTGAGGCCGTTCACACCATCCTGTTTACCGATCTGGAGGGCTCGACCGCCTTGACCCATCGACTGGGCGATAGGAAAGCTCGCGAGGTCCTGAGGGAACATGAGATCATCGTCCGAGAAGCACTGAGTGTGCACGGCGGCTCGGAAGTGAAGACGATGGGCGACGGCTTCATGGCTGCCTTCCAGTCGGCCACCCGCGCGCTTGAGTGTGCCGTCGCCATCCAGCAAGGCATATCGCGCCGGGAGGATGGCCTAGAGCGTCTGCGAGTCCGGATCGGCGTTAACGCGGGCGAGCCTATCGTGGAGCAGGAGGACTTCTTCGGTACCGTCGTCGTCCTCGCGGCGCGCCTCGCGTCAAAG
>DASSZB010000080.1:0-5682 GCA_035702935.1 Dehalococcoidia bacterium | reverse complement strand
TGCCGGTGATCGAGGAGAAGATGCGCGCCCGGATCGAGTCGGACGTCCCCTTCGAGCCGGACCAGATCTCGAAGGACGAGGCGCGCAAGGTGTTCGCCGACCAGCCGTACAAGTTGGAGCTGATCCAGGAGATAGAGGATGCCAAGGTGGGGCTGTACCGGCAGGGGAAGTTCATGGACCTCTGCCAGGGGCCGCACGTCTCCCGAACGGGGGAGGTGCCTGCGTTCAAGCTGATGAGCGTGGCCGGCGCCTACTGGCGGGGGAGCGAGAAGAACCCGATGCTCCAGCGCATCTACGGGGCGCTCTTCGACACGAAGGAAGAACTGGACCAGTACCTCGAGCAGATCGAAGAGGCGGCGCGAAGGGACCACCGGCGGCTGGGCAAGGAGCTGGACCTGTACTCCTTCCACGAGGAGTTCGGCCCCGGGCTCGTCTACTGGCACCCGAAGGGCGGCCGCGTGCGCACGATCATCGAGGACTTCTGGCGGGCCGAGCACTTCCGGCACGGGTACGACCTGGTGTACACGCCGCACATGGGCAAGGGCACGCTGTGGGAGACGAGCGGGCACCTGGATTTCTACAACGAGAACATGTACTCGGCGATGGACGTGGACGGGCAGGACTACTACGTGAAGCCGATGAACTGCCCGTTCCACATCCAGATATACAAGAACGCGCTCAAGAGCTATCGCGACCTGCCCATCCGCATGGGCGAGCTGGGCACGGTGTACCGTTACGAGCGGTCGGGCGTGCTGCACGGGCTGCTGCGGGTGCGGGGGTTCACGCAGGACGACGCGCACATCTCCTGCCGGCCGGACCAAGTGCGGGCGGAGATCGAGGGCTGCGTGGACTTCATGATGGTGTTCCTGAACGCCTTCGGGTTCGAGAAGTTCCACGTCTACCTGGCGACGCGTGACGAAAGCGGCAAGTACGCCGGCTCGCTGGAGGACTGGGGGATGGCCACTAATGTGCTCCGCGATGTCATCCAGGACCGGGGCCTGCCGTACGACATCGATGAGGGCGGCGCGGTGTTCTATGGGCCCAAGATCGACGTCAAGATGATCGATGCCCTGGGCCGGGAGTGGCAGTGCACGACGATTCAGTTCGACTTCAACCTGCCGGAGCGGTTCGACGTGACGTACATTGCCGAGGACGGGCGCGAGCACCGGCCGTACATGGTACACCGGGCGCTGCTGGGGTCGATGGAGCGCTTCTTCGGCGTGCTCGTTGAGCATTACGCGGGAGCGTTTCCGCTGTGGCTGGCGCCGGTGCAGGCGACGGTCATCCCCATCGCCGACCGGCACGTGGATTACGCGAACAAGGTGGCGCTCGAGATGCGCGCGGCTGGCTTCCGCGTGGACGTGGACGACCGTAACGAGCGGATGCAGGCGAAGATCCGCGACGCCCAGCTGCAGAAAGTGCCGTACATGCTCGTGGCCGGCGACCGCGAAGCCGAGGCCGGCGAGGCGGCGGTGCGGCTGCGGACGGGCGAGGACCTGAAGGGGCGACCCGTGGCCGAGATCATCGAACGGATGCAGAGGGAGGTCAACGAGCGCGTTTGAGACCGTGATCGAATTGGAGGTAGGCCGTGGTACTGCCGGCGTTCAGGCACAATGCCGCGGTGAGCCGCCAATGAGGCTTCTAGACCCGGCAGACTGCCGCGTAAGAAAGGAGGGCGCTATGCCCACGTACCTCACCTGCTTCAGTTACACGCCCGAAACATGGAGCGCGATGATCGAGCGGCCGGAAGACCGGCGGGACATGGCTCGGGGGATCATCGAATCGGTCGGCGGCCGGCTTCACGGCTTCTGGTACGCGTTCGGGCCGTACGACGGCTATACGCTGTGGGAAGCGCCGGACAATGTCAGCATGGCCTCCGTGGCCCTCGCCCTTTCCTCGCGTGGAGCCATCAAGTCGCAGGAGACGGTTGTCCTTCTGACGGTGGAGGAGACCCTCGAGGCCCTGAAGGGAGCCGCGCAGGTGCCCTATCGGCGTCCGGCCCAGGGCGGGTAGAGCCGGTCTGGACGCCGGCCCTCGGAGGGGATACGGTAGTCGCTGGAAGGCAGCCAAATCATGCAGCCGAGCCTTTCCAGGCTCCAATCCCCCGGCGAGGCTGGAATGCCTCGCCCACGGATCACAGAGTAATAGCCGGAGGTAAGCCTTGAGCTGGATTCCCCCGTCCGTTCAACGCCTGCTGGAGAGCGCGCTCGTCGCCGAGTTGACCGTCGTCAACAGCCGAGGCGAGCCGGTCACTCATCCCTTGATCCCGCTATGGGACGGCGAGACGATCTACATGACGTCGGCCGTCCTGTTCTCGAAGAAGCTAGAGCACATCAAGCGCCACCCTCGTGTGGCCGTGTCCATCTCGGACCCGGTGGCCAGCGGCGGGCTGACGGCGCGCTGCAGTATCCAGGGCGACGCCGTGGTCGTCGAGGAGGACCTTCACGACGCCTGGACGGAGGTGATGCCGCTGTGGCGGAAGAAGGAGCCGGCGATCGACTTCTTCCTCGGTACGCGGTTTGCCCTGCCGCTCTTCTTCGAGCGTTCGGTCATCCGCATCACGCCGCGGCGCGTGACCTGGTGGGAGGACGGCGACCCGGCGAAGGAGCCACGAGTAGCGGTGGCGGAGGAGGCCCGCCATGCATGAGAAGGCGCTAAGCGACCTTGCGGGACATTCGCACGTCGTCGTCTCCTGGGTGGGGGATGACGGCTATCCGGTCCAGACCCCGGCCAGGTTCAAGGTGGACGAGGAGAAGGGCATCGTACGGATCGCCACGACAGGGCTGGCGCTGCCGACGGACCGCCGCGTGAATGTCATGGGCAGTCACATCCGTCCCCAGCCGGGCACCGGCTACGACGAGCGACGGTATACGGAGCTCTGGGGTACTCTGCGGCGGGACGGCGATGAGATGGTGCTGGCGCCGGAGCGCGCCTGGGGCTGGGACGAGAAGGAGACACCGTTCTTTGAGTACGCTGAACGCTCCAACAGGCGCGCCCGGGCGTACATGCGGGCGCTGGCCGAGGAGCGGGGCGCCGCGGTCAGACCGCGGCTTTCGCCGGTGTGGACCGCGCTGCTGGCCACGCGGCTGCCGTTCCTTACGGGCACGATAGTCCCGGTGCTCGTGGGCATTGCCGTTGCCGGACGGCAGGGATACTTCGACCCCTGGCCGGCGATCCTGACGATCATAGGCGGCGCCGCTGTGCACATCGGCCTCAATGTGGCCAACGACGTGTTCGACGAGATGTCGGGGGCGGACGAGGAGAACGTGAACCCGACGCAGTTTAGCGGCGGCTCGCGCGTCATCCAGAGGGGCCTGGTGTCGCTGAGGCGGATGGGCCTGATCGCGATGGCCAGCTACGCGGTTGCGATCGCCATTGGGCTGTACCTGGTGGTCACCCGCGAAAGCACGGAGCTGCTGGTGATCGGCGTGCTGGGGGTGCTGATTAGCGTGTTCTACACTGCGCCGCCGCTGCGCCTGGTGCACCACGGCCTGGGCGAGATCGCCGTGGCCATCGGGTTCGGGCCGGTGATGGTCCTGGGCGCATATGTCGTGCAGGCGCAGAAGCTGACGGCGGAGCCGTTCGTGGCGTCTGTGCCTATCGCCATACTGATCGCGCTCATTCTGTACGTGAACGAGATTCCGGACCGGCGCTCGGACGCCTCCGTTGGCAAGCGAACGCTGCCCGTCCGCTTCAGCCGGGAGACGGTGACGACGGGGTTCCTCGTTGCAGCATCGGCGGCCTTTGCGACGGTGTTCGTGGCTGCGGTGCTGGGTGTCATTCCGCGGCCGGCGATCATCAGCCTGTTGGGCATCCCGCTGGCACTCAGCGTCTACCGGGGCATACAGCAGTACTACAGCAGCCCGTACGAGCTGATGGCGACGATGGGGAAGAACGTCCAGCTGCACCTGGTGGTGGGCATGCTGATGTTCACGGGGTACCTGGCGGCAATCACGATTGACGGGCTGTTCGAGGACGCGCCGGACCTCCTTACGTAGCTGATGTGGGCGATGTCCGAAGCCGGGAAGGCGCGGGCGGGTCTCTGTGAGTCCTGCGCGTTCGCGCGATTCATCGTGAACGCGAGAGGCAGCCGGTTTATCCTTTGCAGGCGGTCCGAGACGGACGCCGGCTACCGGAAGTACCCGCCGCAGCCGGTGTTAAATTGCGCCGGGTATGAGGGGCATGCAACGCGCGAAAGTCCCGCGCCGTCTCATGATTGATGAAGAAAAACGGGTGTGCTACCATGTCGCTAATCGTGATAGCAATTGTGACTTTGAGGGCCTAGCCTATTCTCCGCGAGCTTCGCATTAACGAGCGGATCCGGTCGAGAGAGGTCCGCCTTATAGGCGCGAACGGAGAAAACGTCGGGGTGGTTACCTTTGCCGATGCAATGGGCCGCGCCCGCGAAGCCGGGCTCGATCTCGTCGAGGTCGACGCCAACGGCGTTCCCCCCGTCTGCCGCATCCTGGACTACGGCAAGTGGAAGTACGAGCAGGCGAAGAAGGAGCGGGACGCCCGCAAGCACCAGCGCGGCACGATGATCCACGAGGTGCGCCTGCGCCCTCGCACAGGCCAGCACGATATCGAGCTGAAGGTGCGGACGGCGGAGCGCTTGCTCGCAGAGGGCGACAAGGTTAAGCTGTCTGTGATGTTTCGGGGACGGGAGATGTCCCACCCGGAAGTCGGGCACGACGTTTTGCAGCGCGCCCTGGCGCAGTTGCAGGAGGTCGCGGGGGTCGAACGGCCGCCCGGCATGGAGGGCCGCTTCCTGAGCGTCATCCTTACGCCGGTGGTGAAGAAGGTCCCCGTCAAGACGGCCGATGGCAGCGAGCCGGACGCGGCTGCCGAAGCAGGCGAGGCGCCGGATGGGGCCGAGTCCGCGGCAGAGGCGCCAAAAGCAGAGGCGACCCCGGCGAAAAACAGCACATAGAGGAAAAACGGTTTGGCCAAGTACAAGATCAAGACACATTCCGGCGCCAAGCGCCGGTTTTCAATTAGCGGCAGTGGCAAGATCATGCGCCGCAAGATCGGCGTGAATAACTTCCGCCGCAAGAAGCGCGGCCAGACGCTGCGCGAGCTCGGGGACAAGCAGACGGTATCCCCTCACATCGAGAAGCGCCTGCGCCGCCTGTTGCCCTACTCGAAGTAACCAGGAGAAAGTACGATGCCACGAACAAAGGGCGGGGTCGTAACCCACCGGCGACACAAGAAGGTCATCAAGCAGGCCAAGGGCCACCGCGGCCTCCGGCACAAGATTTTCCGGCGCGCCAATGAATCGGTCATGCACGCGCTGCGGTACGCCTACGAGCACCGCCGCGACAGGAAGGGCGACTTCCGAAGGCTGTGGATCATGCGCATCAACGCCGCCGCGCGCCTGCACGGGCTGAGCTACTCGCGCCTAATCAACGGGCTGTCTAAGGCCGGCGTAGAGGTGGACCGCAAGGTGCTGGCGGACCTCGCCGTGCGAGATGACGCCGCGTTCGGGCAGATCGCGGAGAAGGCCAAGGCGGCGCTGGCGGGGTAGGGCAAGCTGGTAAACATGAGCGGGGCGTTGAGCCCCGCTTTCTTCTTACCCGACACATGCGGCCGTGCTCCGCTCATCCTTCGATACCTCAGGACGAGCGGGAAGATGGTGAACGCGACGAGCGGGAAACAGCTGGACGCAATGTAGCGGAACCCTTC
>DASSZB010000068.1:0-4152 GCA_035702935.1 Dehalococcoidia bacterium | reverse complement strand
GGTCCTGACCGCTCTCTTCTTCCTTGCATATGGATTCGGCCAGGCGCTCACCGACTGCTTCCAGACAGATACCGACATCCTCTCCGCTCCGTACCGCCCGCTGGCGCAGGGGCGGCTGCGCGGGCGCGACGTGCTCATCGTCAGCCTGGCGGGACTGTTGTCCGGCGGCGTAGTCCTTGCCGCGTACAGTCCCCCCAATCTCGTTCTCGTCACCGGTGGTGTCGCCGGGCTGGCGACCTACACCTGGTTCAAACGCCGATGGTGGGGCGGGCCTTTCTACAACGCCTGGATCGTGGTGGATCTCTGCCTTATCGGGTACGTGTCCGGCCTCGGCGCCACCGGCGAAACCTTCAACTGGACACCCGAACTCATCGCCGCCCTCTTTGCGGTCCACTTTGGCTACGCGAACTTCGTGCTTGCAGGCTACTTCAAGGACATTTCGGCGGACCGCGCCAGCGGATACAACACGCTGCCGGTAGTGTTCGGCCTGAGGGTGTCCGCCCTAGCCAGTGACGCGCTCGCAGTACTGGCGCTTCTTTCCTGCGGCCTAGCACTGGTGCTGATCAATGACTTTGATGGGGACGCCGGCTCGCTACTCTCCGCGATGTTCCTAACAGGCGCCGCCGGATGGACGGCCCTGGGCCAACTGCGGCTGCACAAGGTCACTTCGGAGTCGCAGGCGTACGGCGCCATCGCGCCCGTTGTCCACGCCTACATCCTCCTTCTCTGCGCCATCGCGGCCGCCCTTCAGCCCGAGTGGGTGGCGCTCCTCGTCCCTCTCTACGCCGGATTTACCGTGGCCATGGCACACCGGCCGATGAAGGAACAGATCTGATGACCGCCGTGTTTCTGAATAGCGCGGCGGGTGGTGGCAGGGCACTCCGCACATGGAAGGCGATAGCACCAGCCATCCTTGAGCATCTCCCGAACCACGACCTGGCAGTCGCCGGCGACGCAACCCATGCGCGAACACAGATGGAAGACGCGCTCGCCCGCGGCGAGACCCGGTTCGTTGCCGCCGGCGGTGACGGCACTGTGAACCTGCTTGTGGATACGATCGTCAAGAGTGCGCCCGCCCACGTTCTCCCGCAGGTTTGCATCGGAGCAGTCGGTCTCGGCTCCAGCAACGACTTTCACAAGCCAATCCGCAAAGACCACCAGGTGCGCGGAGTCCCCTTCCGGCTGGATTTCACCTCTCCCGTCGCTCACGACGTCTGCCTGCTCGATATCGGAAGGGGTGAGCCGCGGCACTGGGTCGTTAACGCCAGTATCGGCCTGACGGCCCGAGCGAATTGCTTTTTCAACGAGCCGGACCGTGTGCTTCGGTTCCTTAAGAACTGGTCCTCGGGCGCTGCCATCGTGTATGCGGCGGTGCACACGCTGGCAGCCAAACGAGACCAGCGAATGATGCTGCAGGTGGATTGCGGACTCCCGATGGACGTCTCCGTCACCAACATCGGCATCGTCAAGAACCCCAACTTCTCGGGATCCCTCACATACCGCTCGCCCTACGAGCCTGATAGCGGCTCGTTCTATGTCCATCTCTGCGAAGGGATGTCGCGCCGGCGCGTACTGCTCACGTTGTGGCAGTCCTCGCGCCGCGGATTCATAGGCCTTCCGTCAACGCGGACATGGCAGGCCCGACATTTCGCAGTGAAGGCCACCGAGACCTTTCCAGTGGAATTCGACGGCGAAACGCTAGAGGCATGCCACGCCTCGTTCGCCGCTCTCAGGGGATTAATTCAGATATGCAGCTAATAGACGATATCCTTGAAAACTCAATCATCGGCCGCCTGGCCTCCAGCTTCCCGCGGTCACCGTTGCAGCGCAATCGCCTTCATGAGACAGACGCTGAGTTGGTTGCCCTGCCGGGTAGTGACACCCTCCTGGCGCTGACCACCGACTGGGTCGTGGAGGAGATTGAGTCCGGCCTCTACGCCGATCCTTACCTTATCGGCTGGATGACCGTCATCGTGAACGCCAGCGACCTCGCCGCCGTGGGTGCGTCGCCACTGGGCATTCTAATCAACGAGAACCTCCCGCGGGACGCCGCACCGGAGCGGGTACGCGCGCTTCAGAACGGGATCCGTGATGCCTGCGCCGCAGCCGGTCTGTACGTCCTCGGCGGCGACACCAACATCTCATCTCGCCTGGAGATGGGTGGCACAGCCGTCGGTCTGATTGAAGGCGAGCCTCCCCTGACAAGAGTCGGCTGCAATCCCGGCGATTACGTCATGGGGAGTGGCCCGTTTGGCAGCGGGTCCGGGTTCGCATTCGTCCGGTTCGTCCTTCGCCGTCGCGGCGCCGGAGTCGACTTCTGGTTCCAGCCGGAGCCCCGCATGAGAGAGGGCCGGTTGCTTCGCCGGTTTGCCTCAAGCTGCATGGATACGAGTGACGGCTTCCTGGCGACCCTGGACCAGCTAATGCGACTGAACTCCGTGGGCTTCGACATCGACTGCGCCGCCGAGACGTTGGTGGATCCGGCGACCCTGGGGCTCAGCCGGAGCGCCGGTGTTCCGACATGGCTGGCACTCGCCGCGCACCACGGAGAGTTCGAACTGCTCTTTACAGTCCCGCCAGACCGGCTCGACTCCCTTCGCAAGGAAGCGGTGGCTATCGGCTGGGAGCCGCGCCTCCTCGGGCGAGTCGTCCAACAACCGCAGATCTCACTCTCGCTGGATGGCGAGCGCTTAATCGTGGACATGCGGCTCATCCGTAACCTCTTCGTCGACTGCGGCGACGACATCGACGCGTACTTCCAGGGGCTTCTCCGGATCGACGCCGCGATTAAGGACGGAGGTCAACACCATGACGACTGATATCCGATACGAGGGCGGCGAGAGCTTCGACGCTCCCACGATACTCCAGCACACGAAGGAGTTGGGGTTTGGAGCGCGAATGAACTATTTCACGACCCTGTTGGACAGCAGCTTCGCGAATTACCAGAGCATGTACATGCGCCTTATCGACTCGCCGGCGGACCGGGAAGTCGACGTCCTCGACGCCACAACCGGTGAACGCAGGAAGATGCTCATGTTCGGCGCCAACAACTACCTGGGCCTGGCCAATCACCCCCGCGTCCGGAGCGCCGTTCAGGAGGCGATCAACGAGTACGGCGTCGGAATTGGGGGCCCACCCCTCTTCAACGGATACACCAAGCTGCACCGACAGCTGGAGGAACGGCTGTCCGCACTAAAGCACGCCGAGGACACACTACTCTTCCCCACCGGCTACAGCGCCAACGTCGGCCTCATCACCTGCCTTACCGGCCGTCATGACCGCGTCCTCTTCGATGAATACCACCACGCTTCCCTTCGCGACGGCCTGCGCATGGCGAAGGTGCCGAGCCATAGCTTCCAGCACAACGACGTCGCCGATCTATGCGGATTGCTCGCGGCTCCGCAGTTCCAGCCCGCAGGAGACACCTTCGTCTGCGTGGAAGGTGTCTACTCCATGGACGGGGACCTCGCGCCCCTCCCGGAGATTGTGCCGCTCTGCAGGGAGCGACACGCAGTGCTGGTCCTGGACGATGCGCACGGTACGGGTGTGATGGGAGCCTCCGGGTCCGGCACGGCCGAACATTTTGGCCTGGAGAGCGCCATCGAGATCACGATGGGCACTTTCAGCAAGGCATTCGGCGTCACCGGCGGGTTCGTCTCCTCGTCGCGCCCCATCGTCAGCTACATGCGCGTCTTTGCGCGCTCGTACATGTTCTCCGCATCTTTGCCTCCGGTCGTGATCGCCGCGGTCCTCGCGGGCCTGGACGTCATCGAGAGCGAGCCCTGGCTCCGGAATCAGCTGCGGGCCAACGTCAAATGCGCCGCGGAGGGCTTATGCCGCCTGGGCTTCGACGTTCATCCCGAGTCCGCAATCATCGCCCTGCGGGTTCCAACAACGATGAACATCCGCGAGGCCGCGCTCCGCTTCCACGAAGCGGGCGTCTTCGTGAACTGCGTGGAGTACCCGGCTGTCCCGCTCGATCAGCAGCGGTTCCGGGTGAGCCTGATGGCCACGCACACCAGGGAAGACATCGACCGCCTCCTGGAGGTGACAGCTGATGTCTGGGCTGGCAGCTCGAGCGCCAGCGTGGCGGGGAGCAGGAACAGGCCATGAGCGCGACACACGCGCCGCCCCTGCTGGAGCGTTCTCACA
>DASSZB010000060.1:0-5545 GCA_035702935.1 Dehalococcoidia bacterium | reverse complement strand
AAGGGTTCGCGGGTCAGGTCGATGTCAACCCGGCCGGCGAGCGCAAACGCGACGACCAACGGGGGCGACGCCAGGTAGCTGGCGCGCGCCAGCGGATGGATGCGGCCCTCGAAGTTGCGGTTGCCGGAGAGGACCGCGGCGACCACGAGCTTGTTTTCGTCCACCGCCTTCGCGATGGGCTCGTCCAGCGGCCCGCTGTTGCCGATGCAGGTCGTGCAACCGAAGCCCACGAGGTCGAAGTGCAGGCGCTCCAGGTACTCCAGGAGCCCCGCGCGCTTCAGGTAGTCGATGACGGCGCGGGAGCCGGGCGCGAGGCTGGTCTTCACATAGGGCTCAACCTTGAGGCCGCGTTCGACGGCCTTCCTGGCGACCAGACCCGCGGCGAGCATGACGGACGGGTTCGAGGTGTTCGTGCAGCTCGTGATGGCCGCTATCGCCACGGAGCCGTGGTGCATCTCCACCCGCTCGCCGTTCAGGCTCACGGGCACGGACTTGGGCCGGTCGTTGACGCCCACCGTGAGCGCGGAGGGCTGCTCCTCTTCGTTGACCGTGCCGCCTTCCCAGTCGAAGCGCTCCTTGGCCTTGGTGAGCCCGCCGGGAAACTCCTCGGCGAAGGCGTTGCGGAGGCTGTGCTGCACCTCGCGGATGGGCACCCGGTCCTGCGGGCGTCGCGGCCCGGCGACGCTGGCTTCGACGTTGTGCAGGTCGAGCGCAAGAAGCTCCGTGTACTCCGGATCCGGCGTCGAGTCCTCGCGGAAGAGGCCCTGTGCGCGGCAGTAGCGCTCCACCAGGTCGATGAGGCCTGGGTCGCGGCCGGTCATCTCGAGATAGCGCAGCGTCTCCGCGTCCACCGGGAAGTAGCCGCAGGTGGCGCCGTACTCGGGCGACATGTTGGCGATGGTGGCGCGGTCGGCCAGGGCCAGGTTGCTGAGCCCCGGGCCGCAGAATTCCACGAACTTGCCGACGACGCCGTGCCTGCGGAGCATCTCGGTGACCGTCAGGACGAGGTCCGTGGCCGTTACGCCTTCGCGGAGAGCTCCCGTCAGGCGGACGCCGACGACGGGCGGCGCGAGGAGGGGCAACGGCTGTCCCAGCATCGCCGCTTCCGCCTCGATGCCGCCGACGCCCCAGCCGAGCACGCCGAGGCCGTTGATCATGGTCGTGTGCGAGTCGGTGCCCACCAGCGTGTCCGGGAAAGCGACGGCATCGCCGCCGTTTCGTTGAACCTGGACGACGGACGCCAGGTACTCCAGGTTCACCTGGTGCACGATGCCGGCGCCCGGCGGCACCACGCGAAAATTGCGGAAGGACTGCTGCGCCCAGCGCAGGAAAGCGTAGCGCTCGCGGTTGCGCTCGTATTCTCGGTCCACGTTGATGCGGAACGCGTCTGCCATGCCGTAGGCGTCGACCTGCACGGAGTGGTCGATGACTAGATCGACCACGAGGTCGGGGTTGACTCGCTCAGGGTCGCCGCCCTGGCGGGCCATCTCGTCCCTGAGCGCCGCGAGGTCGGCGACGACCGGTATGCCAGAGAAGTCCTGGAGCAGGACACGGGCCGGCAGAAAGGGGAGTTCGCGATCCGGGATGTCGTCCCTTCGCCACCCCGTGAGCGCGCGGACGTCGTCTTCCGTGACCGCGTGGCCGTCGACTCGGCGGAGCAGGTTCTCGAGGACGATGCGGATACAGAACGGGAGGCGCTCTACGTCGCCCAGATCGAGTTCAGACAGCCGGTGGAGGCTGTAATAGCGGACGGTACCGAGGCGGGAATCGAGGGTCTTGAGCGCGCCGAAGGGGTCGTTCGTCATGGGGGCCTCCTGCCTTCGATTCTACTGCCGGAAAAGAGCTGGCGCATCCGTTCCGGGGCCCACGAAAAAGGGGCGGGTCGGCCCGCCCCTGGTTAGCCTGGTCTCGCGTCTACGAGAATCGCTTGAGGTAGTCTTCCAGCACGAACTCCTGGCGCTGGGACTCGAACTCGCGGGCGGTCCGCTCGTAGATCGGGCGCTCCTCTTCGTAGAAGACGCCGAGGTGGACCTTCTCCTCGGTGGCGGCGAGGGAGATGGCCTTGCCAAGGTCGTGCCGGTCCCAGTCCTCGGGGAGGTCCCCCACGTGCTCATCGTAGTAGTCGTACGTGTTCAGGAACTCGGCGCAGGGGCTCTGCACGTGGATGAAGGAGAAGCCGTTGTGTTCGATCCCCGCGACGATAGTCGCAGCCAGCTCGTTGGGCTTGGCCGAGTAACCCCGGGCGACGAACGTGGCGCCGGCGGTGAGGGCGACGAGCACCGGCTTCACCGGTTTGCTGATGACGCCGTACGGGGTTGTCTTGGACTTGTGCCCAATGAAAGAGGTGGGCGACGCCTGGGCCTTGGTGAGGCCATAAGTCTGATTGTCCATCATGATGCAGGTGAGGTTAACGTTGCGCGCCGCCGCGTGCGGGAAGTGCCCGGCGCCGATGGCCATGAGGTCTCCGTCGCCGCCGAAGACCAGGACGTTGAGGTCCGGGTTGGAGAGCTTGATGCCCGTCGCCACGGGGAGCGAGCGCCCGTGGACGCTGTGGAAGCCGTAGGTGCTGAGGAAGTACGGCGTGCGGCTGGAGCAGCCGATGCCGGACACGACGACCACGTCCTTCTTCGCCAGCTGGAGCTGGGCGAGCGCCTTGTAGGCGGCGCTGAGCACGCCGAAGTCACCGCAGCCGGGGCACCAGACCGGCTTGGCCCCGCTCTTGTAGTCCTTGATCGTCAGCGTTGTCGTCTGGGGTTCCTTGGTCAGGACAGGCTGAGCGGCCTGCGCGCCGTCAGGCGTAGGCATGCGCTAGTACCTCCTCGATCTTCGCGAAGATTTCGCCGGGTGTGAAAGGCAGGCCGCCGATCTTGTTCATCTTGATCGGTTGCAGGCCGAGGTTTGCGGTCAGGTGGTGGGCGAACTGGCCCTGGTAGTTGCATTCGGGCACCAGTATGCGCTTGCAGGAGGCGATGAAGTCGCGCAGGCGCTGTTCCGGTAGCGGGTTGAGGCACCGTGGGTGCATGGCCGCTACCTTGTAGCCCTTCTCGCGGGCGCGGTCGACTGCCTCCCGGATGCTGCCCTGGGTGGCGCCCCAGCCGATGATCCCGAGATCCGCATCCGCGTCGCCGTAGCTGGGGGCGAACTCCTCGGTGTCGATATGCTTGCGCACGGCGTCCAGCTTGCCGAAGCGCTTCTGCGTCATCTTCTCGTGGATCTGCGCCGAAAGTCGCGGCAGGCCGTGCTCGTCGTGCTCGAGTCCGGGCGCCACGTAGGTCTGGGGGTCGACGCCTGGTACTGCCATCGGTGAAATGCCGTCGGGCGTCAGTTCGAAGCGCAGGTAGTCCTCAGACGAAGCACCATTGGGCCGCATCCGCTCCATGACCGGGAACCCGGAAGCGTCCACCTTCTCGATCGTCTCGGTCCGGTGGGACAGGGACTGGTCGGAGAGGATGATCACTGGCATCTGGTAGCGCTCCGCGAGACCGAAGGCGAGGACTGTGACGCGGAAGCAGTTCTGCACCGAGGCGGGCGCCAGGACAATCCTGGGGAAGTCGCCGTGGCCGCCGTAAAGGGCGTGGAAGAGGTCGCTCTGCTCCAGCTTTGTGGGCATCCCGGTGCTCGGCCCCGAGCGCTGGGAGTCGACGATGACGATCGGGATCTCGGCCATCGAGGCGAGACCCATGAGTTCTGTCATGAGCGAGAAACCGGGCCCGGAGGTGGCCGTCATGGCCCGAGTGCCGGCGTAAGAGGCGCCGATGACGGAGGCCAGCGCGGCCATCTCGTCCTCCGCCTGGAGGCAGACGCCGCCGAAGCGGGGAAGCTGGTTGGCCATTGTCTCCAGGATGTCGGAGGCCGGGGTGATCGGGTAGCCGGCGAAGTACCGGCAGCCGCCGTGAAGGGCGCCCGCCGATATGGCGTCGTTGCCCGTCATGACGAGGCGGGAGATGTGGTCGGCGGTGCCCAGCCAGTATTTGTCCTGCTTCTGGATCTTCTTGGTGTACTCGAACCCGTGGCGCAGGGCTTGCAGGTTTTTCTCCACCAACTCGGCGCGCCGCTTGTAGCGCGTCTTCACCATCTCTTCGAGGCTGGCCACCGGCAGGCCGAAGAGGCCGGCCATGACGCCCAGGATGAGGACGTTGGTGCCGCGCACAAAGTCCAGCTCCTGGCGGGCGATGTTCTGGAAGGGCACGCCGTACTCCACGTGACCGTCATGCTCGACGGAGACGAGGTCGGAGTCGTAGATGAGGACGCCGCCGCTGTTAAGGTCTCCCTTGTGCAGCTCGTAGGCTTCCTGGTCGAAGACGATCAGGATGTCGCAGCCGTCGCCGAGTGAGAAGACAGGGCGGTTGGAGATACGAACCTGGAACCACGCGTGCCCGCCCTTAATCTCGGCCGGATAGGTGCGGAAGGTGAAGGTCCGGAAGCCCAGCTTGGCGGCAGCAGTGGTGAAGTTTTCGCCGGTACTGATGACACCGCCGATCGCGGTGTCGCCGCCAATGCGTATTACGAAGTCGTCTCTCGGCACAGCCTACGCTCCCTGGTTACTAATCCTTAGAATGCGCTCCCAGCTGCCACTCGGGAAGCGCGGCCGGCGCCGGTATTACTGCAATTGTCTCGCAGTTTTGGGTAGAGGCCTGAGTCCGGCCTCCCTTGTGCAGACAGCATGGTTTTGAAAGTCCATTCTGTAGTCTAACATGCGCTTGAATCACGTTGCTATAGATATATGGACGGCCACTCGGCAGACTTGTTGTATAATGGCGGCGCCCAGCCCCCCGGGGTCTTATTTAGCCACACATTTTCCATAGCAGGGACCAGAGGAGCCGCACTGATGCCGATCAAGACATACGTCCTTGTCGTTACCGACCCTGGCAAGACCCGGCACGTCCACGAGGAGATCTCGAAGATCCCGAACATCGTCGAGCTGCACGAAGTGATGGGGCCGTACGACATCGTGGCCGAGATCGAGGTGCAGAGCCTCCAGGACATCCCCCAGATCCTCGGCGAGCGCATCCGCGTCATCGACGGCATCCAGAGCACCACCAGCCTCGTAACCCTCCCGGACTAGCCAGGACCCCATCCGTAGGGGCGCAGCGCCCGCGGGGGCCTGTCCGCATCACCGAATCGAAATCCAATGCGCCCAACCGGCACGACCTCCCAAACGTGCCGTGCTGCGCCCGACGGGGAATGCCATCTCCCCAACTCAGCCAATCGCGTTGTGCGACGCAGCCAGCTGGCGCCTCCGGCCCAACGGGGGGCCAGGTTTTCTAACCTGACCCGGGGCGGGGCGGGAGCGGACGCAACGGGTTGCGAGCTCAGCTCCGCGCCAGCGCCGCCGCCCGCGCAAAGACCGCGTCCAGCATCTCCTCCGTCAACCTTCCCGTAAACGTGTTCTGCTGGCTCGGGTGGAAGGTGCAGAGCACCACGCGCCCGTCCGGCAGCGCAATCTCCGCCCCGTGACCGAATCGCGGCCTGGGCCGCAGGGATAGCGCCCGCGCCACACCGTCCAGCGCAAACGCGCCCAGCGCGACGATCACGCGGACGTCCC
>DASSZB010000009.1:0-4732 GCA_035702935.1 Dehalococcoidia bacterium | reverse complement strand
GCCTTCAAGCGCCCCATCGCCCGCTTCCAGTACGTCCAGAGCATGTTCGTGGACATGGCCGTCGAACTAGAGGCCGGACGCCTCCTGCGAGACAAGGCCAGCGCCATGCATGACGCCCATCAGCACTACGCGAAGGAAGCCGCCATGACCAAGCTCTTCTGCACCGAAGCTGCCAAGCGCGCCGCCGACAGCGCCGTCCAGGTCTTCGGCGGCCTGGGCTACATGGACGAGACTCCGGTCTCCCGCTACTACCGCGACATCCGCGCCGCCACTATCGCCGAGGGCACCAGCGAGGTCCAGAAGTACATCATCGCCCGCGAAATGGGCTGCTTCAGTTAGGTCGTCTGCCCAATCTCCTGGCCACCAGTTTCCTGGCCTCCTCCGCCGCCAGGAACAGAAACGGGAATGTCGCGAGCATCGGCCAGTACACCGGGTCTATCGGCTCTAGGTCGAAGACGTCCGCGATCCACGGCACTCCGATAATCGCAGCCAGCATCGCCACCTCGGCGCCGATCGCCCACAGCAGCATCGGGTTACCGGTCAGACCCGTCGCCAGCACAGAGTCGCGCCCGCTGCGACAGGCAAAGGCGTTGCCCACCTGGCAGGCTACTATGCCGGCGAGCGTCACTGTCGTCGCCTGCCGGTAGAGTTCACCTTCCCCGACGAAATCTGCCATCAGCGTCCCCGTCATGTCCCACTGGACGATGAAGTATCCGGCGAGGCTGAGGGCAGCGGCGACCACCCCCAGGAACCCTAGCGCCCTCAGCAACAAAGGCGCGTTCACCATCCGCTCTCCCGCTTCTCGCGGATGCTTCGCCATTACCCCACGCTCCGGCGGGTCAATTCCCAGCGCCAGGCCGGGCAAGATGTCCGTGCCCAGGTCCACCAGGAGGACCTGGAGGACCGTCAGCGGCAACGGTACGCCCGCCAGCACGAAGAGCACGAATGGCGCAGCTTCCGCCACGTTGCTGGTCAGGAAATAGGCCAGGAATTTCCGGATGTTGTCGTACACCCCCCGCCCTTCCTCGATGGCGCTGACAATCGTCGCGAAGTTGTCGTCCATCAGCACCATATCCGCCGCATCGCGGGCGACGTCCGTGCCGCGCCGCCCCATCGCCACGCCGATATCCGCCGCCCGCAGCGCCGGCGCGTCGTTGACCCCATCGCCCGTCACGGCAACGATCTTCCCCATCGCGCGATACGCCTCCACAAGCCGCAGCTTCTGCTGAGGGGTCACCCGCGCGAATACAGTCGGGCGGCGGAGTTCCAACATCTCGCGCAAGGCGGTATCCCCCATCCCCTCCAACTCCTGGCCTGTCACGACCACGCCGTCGCCGTCGTCGATGCCGGCATCCCGGGCCACCGCAAGCGCCGTGTGGGCATGGTCGCCCGTCAGCATCACCACCGTAATGCCCGCCGTTCTGCACCTGGCGACCGCCCCCGGCACCTCCGGCCGCAGCGGGTTATCGATTATGACAAGCCCCAGGAACATGAGGTCTCGCTCAGCTTCCTCGGGGGTCTCGGGCGATCCGTTTGTTCCCCACTCGCGGTAGGCCATGGCCAGCGGCCTTCGGCCCTCGGCCGACACAGCGTTTGTATCACTCAGGATCTCTTCCCGCCGCTTATCGTCCAGCGGCGCAGGTTCGCCGTCTTTCAGTTCCTGTGAACAGCAGGCAAGGACCTCGACCGGTCCCCCCTTCACGAACAATGCCTGTCCGCCCGTGTCCTGGTGCAGCGTGGACATCCTCCGCCTCGATGCGTCGAATGGGTACTCCTTCAGTCTCGGCCACATTCCCCTCTCCTCGTCGGGGTCCATCCCTCCCTTGATCGCCATCACCAACAAAGCCTCATCCAGCGGATCTCCCAGGCCGGCGCGGTGGCGGTGCGGATGCGGCGGTATCCCGTTGTTACACAACACGGCGCAGCGAAGAAGCCGCGTCAGCGACTCCGGATCGCCGTCATCGCTCGAGTTTGCCGCCTTCAGCGAGCCTCGCAGTGAAGTACCCCTGCCCGTCACCTGGTAGCGCCGCCCAGCCGCCCACACTTCACGTACGGTCATCTCGGAACTCGTGATCGTTCCCGTCTTGTCCGTGCAGATCACGCCCGTCGAACCCAGCGTCTCAACGGATGAAAGACGTTTCACGATGGCGCTGCGCCCCGCCATCCGCTGTACTCCCAGGGCCAGTGCCAGGCTGACTGTCGGCAATAGTCCTTCGGGTATCAACGCCACGAGGATGCCCAGCCCGAAGATAAACGCGTCCTTCTCGGTGAGCCGCTCAGTGAGACTCCCTGCGCCGACGCAAATCGCACCCACGATGACCGCCACAACAGCGATCGTCCGCGCTGTGGTCGCCAGCTCTTTCTGGAGGGGACTCGCCTCAATCCGCAATTGCTGGGTCAATGCGGCCACCTGCCCAAACCCTGTCGCTCCGCCTGTGGCGAAGACCAGAGCCTCGCCGCTCCCTTCCATCACCGTCGTGCCCGCCAGCACGCAATTCGATGCGTCCGCCAGGGACGCGCCTTCCGTAATGCCTGCGCCGCGGCGCACAGCCTCCGATTCTCCGGTCAGGATGCTGTAGTCCAGCCGCAGGCCGCTGTCCCGCAGCACCCGCGCGTCCGCCGGCACTCGGTCACCTCGTTGGAGCACGATCACGTCCCCTGGCGTCAGCTCCCGAACCTTCACCCGGTGCTCTACACCGTCGCGGAGCACGCGTGATGCCAGCGGCATCCGCCGGCGAAGCGACTCCACGATCTGGCCCGCCCTGTATTCCTGCCAGAAGCTAAACCCCGCGTTCAGAAGAATGATCGCCAAAATTGCCCAACCCAGCTGTGGAAGCTGCGCCAGGAACGCCAGCCCAGCGGCGGCCCACAGGAGCAACGCCAGCGTATGTGTCACCTGCGCGATTAGTAGCCCGGCTGGATTCGGCGGACGCGGCGGCGGCAGTTCGTTCGGACCGAATCGCCTGAGCCGCCGGGCCGCCTCTTCGCTGGTCAGGCCCCTCGGCCCCGAGCCCAGCCTGGTCAGCAGTTCATTGCCGCCCAGACCCGTGATTTCTGCGGTAGATAAGCCCGCGCCCTCGATCGTGTCTGTTGAAGCTACGTGAGTACGGGACATGGGAAGACCTCAAGTGGCAAGTCTACGGCGCGTCGTCGCTCACCCCGCCCTGATGCGCGTGCCCGCATCCCCGGCGAGCGCCACCGCAGCCTCGTCCGTCGAGGAAATCACGGCCTCCTTACCGCCCGCCTCGACGAACTCCACGCACGCCTCCACCTTCGGCGCCATCGACCCCGGCGCGAACTCACCTTTCGCCAGGTGCTCTCTGGCTTCGACCGATGTCATCCGCGCCATGAACCTCTCGCCCTCCCGCCCGAACGAAAGGGCCGCCCCCTGGACGTCCGTCAACACAATGAGCCTCGAAGCGCGGAGTCCGGTCGCGAGAAGTTCCGCCGTGTAGTCCTTGTCCACCACCGCATCTACTCCACGCAAGCCCTCCGGTGACCGCGCCATCGGCACGCCTCCCCCCCCGCCCGCGATCACGCACGATCCCGCCTCGATCAGCGTCCGCACGGCAGCGTCTTCGACGATCCACAGCGGCCGCGGGGAAGGCACCACGCGCCGCAGCCCGCCGCCCGGCGCCGCGCCCATCACCCAGCCGCGCTCGGACGCCAGCCGCTGGCCTTCCGCCACCCTGTAGACCGGGCCCACCGGCTTCTCCGGCCGCGCGAACTCGGGCGCGTCCGGGTCCACCCCAACGTGGGTAACGACGCACGCCACGGAGGAATTCCCGGCGGCATTCATCAGCGCCGCAGCCAGGTGGTGCCCCATCTGGCCCTGCGTCTCCGCAACGCTCACGTAGAGGGGCGCGGGTGGCACCTGGCCCCGCGCCGCCTCGCTCTGGATCAACCTCGCCCCCACCTGCGGCCCATTCCCGTGCACCACCACCAGCCGCTTCCCCGAAGACAGAACCTCCGCGAGGGGTCCCGCCAATGCTGCAGCCTTCTCCGGCTGGTGCGCAAGCGCCTTCGGGTCGTGCGGGTCCGCCAGCGCATTTCCACCTATGGCAACCACCCACAGGTCGGCGTGCCGTTGCCTCACTTCCCGGCCTCCCTGAGCGACGCCAGCACATCGTCGAGATTCGGCCCCCCCGTAATCTCCGCCTCATATCCCACCCGGAATGATGGCTGCCGCAGGACGATTATCCTCCTCAAGTCGACGGGCGACGCCACGATCACTACATCACACGGTACCGCCGCGATCGTTGCCTCAAGCTCGCGCAACTGCTCTTCCCCGTAACCCAGCGCGGGAAGCACCGGCCCGATGTGCGGATACGCGTCGAACGCCGCCCGGATGCTCCCCTTCGCCCACTGCCGCGGGTCGACTGGACTCGCCCCGTACACCTCCGCCGCGCGCAGGCCCGCCCCCGACGCCATTCCTCCGTGTGTAACAGTCGGCCCATCCTCGATCACCAGTGCCTGCATTCCGCTTAACCTCTCCCCGCCTTCCACCGATATCTTGAGCGCACATTCGCTAATCGGCGCCGCCGGATTGAGGCCAAGCAAGTTGCGCCGGACCGTCTCCACATCTTCGCGCTGAGCCCGGTCTACCTTCGTGATCACGAACGCGTCGGCCATGCGCGCATTGGCCTCACCCGGGTGATAGCGCAGCTCGTGTCCAGGTCGCAGTGCGTCCGCCACCACGACATGGAACCAGGGGCGGAAGAAAGGCAGGTCG
>DASSZB010000350.1:0-8098 GCA_035702935.1 Dehalococcoidia bacterium | reverse complement strand
TCCTTCAATCGGGGGAACAGGGTGAAAACGGTTTCGTAGTCCTCGTCGACGTCGGCGCCTCGGCTCCGATTGAATGCTCCCATGGACAGGTTTTCCGTGACGCTGAGGCGGTGGAAGATGCCGCGGCCTTCGGGGACGAGGGAGATGCCGGCGCCGGCGATCTCGTGCGGGTGCATCTTGCCGAGGTCCTGGCCCCCGAAACGCACCCGCCCGGCGCGGCGGCGGACGAGTCCGGTGATGGTGCGGAGGGTGGTGGACTTGCCGGCGCCGTTGCTGCCTATGAGGCCGACGATTTCACCGTCCTCAACGTTGAGGCTGACGCCGCGGATGGCCATGATGCCGCCGTAGCCGGCGACGACAGACTCAACCTCCAGCAGAGCCATTGCCGCTACCCACTCCGGTGCCCAGGTAGGCTTCGATGACGCTCTTGTCGCTGCGGACCACTTCCGGCGGCCCCTCGGCGATCTTTTGCCCGTAGTCCAGTACCGTGATGTTCTCGCAGACGCCCATGACGACGTGCATGTGGTGCTCGATGAGGAGGACCGTGGTGCCAAGCTCGTCGCGAATAGAGCGGATGAGGTGGACGATCTCGCGGCTCTCCTGGGGGTTCATGCCGGCCGTAGGCTCGTCGAGGAGGAGGAGCTTCGGGCGGGTGGCGAGGGCGCGGGCCAGCTCCAGTCGCCGCTGGTCGCCATAGGGGAGATTGCGGGCGATCTCGTTGTGACGGCCCTGGAGGCCGACGAAACCCAGGAGGTCTCGGCTGCGATCCACGGCGACGCGTTCGGTCTCCTGGACGACGCCGGGCCTCCCCAGCGTGGCCAGGACTTCCCAGACGGCCCTGACGGGAAACCCGATCCTGTAGGCCCAGCGCTTCGGGTGGCCCAGGCGGGCCCAGAAGCGGCCGTCGGTGTCGAGATCCTCAGGCGTCGCCCTGGCCACGAAATCGGCGTGCATGTGCTGGCCGACGAGGACGTTTTCCAGCGCCGTCATGTTGGCGAACAGGCGGATGTTCTGAAACGTGCGGGCGATGCCCAGGGCAGTGATGCTGTGCGGGCGCAGGCCGCCGATGTGTTTACCGCCGAGGCTAATGGAGCCTTCGTCGGGAGCGTAGAAGCCGGTGGCGACGTTGAAGAGCGTGGTCTTGCCGGCGCCGTTTGGACCGATGAGGCCGGCGATGCTGCCCTGGGTCACCGTAAGGTCGAGGTTGGACAGGGCGACGACCCCCTCGAAGCGCTTCGTCAGACTGTGGGTCTCGAAGATGGCCGGTTTGGCGGGGGCAGACGTCTCAGGCGGGGAGGTCATGCTTCCTCCGCGGCTGCGGCGAATTCGATCTGCCGGCGGCGGGACGGGATGAGACCGCTGGGCCGCAGCACCATCACGGCGACCAACAAGGCGCCAAAGACGATGAAGCGGTTCTCTCGCAGGTCCTCGGCCCAGTTGTGGGTGTCCGCAAACGGGACAAGTGGGTCGAAGAGTCCCAGGAAGTCAGATGCCTCGCGGAAGCGGAGGAAGTCGGGTATGCCTATGAGAATGACCGCGCCGAGGACGACGCCCCAGGTGCTGCCCATGCCTCCGATGACAACGAGGCTAACTACGTTGATGGAGACGAGGAGGTCGAAGCTGTCCGGTATAGCAGAACCCTGGAATGCCGCGAAAATGGTGCCGCCCAGCGAACCGATTGCGGCTCCCATGGCGAAAGCCATTAGCTTGTATTTGATGGTGTCGATTCCCATCGCTTCGGCGACGTCCTCGTCTTCCCGGATCGCCTCCCAGGCCCGTCCCATGCGAGAATCGCGCAGGCGGGTGGCACAAAAGGCCACGATGAAGATGGCAATGACGATAAAGATGTACCACTCCGTAAGCGCGGTCGATTTGAGTTCGGTGATGTTCAGTCCGGGGAAGTCAGGTAAGGGAGGCGCCTTGATACCGTAGAGGCCCTGCGAGCCTCCGGTGAAGTCTGTCTTGTTGATAAGGAAGAGGCGGATGATTTCGCCAAAACCAAGGGTGACGATAGCCAGGTAGTCACCACGCATCGGCAGTACCGGAATGCCCAACAACACCCCGAAAAGGGCGCCCACGAAGAGCGCGGCCGGCAACATGGCCCAGAAGAGCCAGGGGACATCGTCGATGGGGAAGTCGATGGCGGGCGAGGCGGGCGACGCCAGGAGGGCGTACAGGTAAGCGCCGCTGGCGAAGAAGGCCACGTAGCCCAGGTCCAGCAGGCCGGCGTACCCGACCACCACGTTGAGGCCGAGTCCGAGCATGATGTAGAGGCCGACAAGCCTGAATACGGCCAACCAGCGTTCGTCGAAGATGACGCCGCCGGCGAAGGGGTCTTCGTAGAAAGGGACGCCGATAAGGAGGGCGGCGAGCAGGAAGAGCCGGAGTGCGTTAGGGACAGACCCGTATGCGCGCTCCGACCGCCGGCGGGCAACGGCCAGGGCATCGGCTACCGGTTTCACGATCGCGTTGCTGCGTAAACGTTCACGCACGCTTGCCCACCACCTCTCCGAAGATGCCAGTGGGCCGCAGGAGGAGGACACCGACAAGAACGACGAAGGCGACCACGTCCTTCCACTCGTTACCGAGCCCGAGACCGCCGGCGCCGATCCAGTGTAACACCGGATTGAACACGGAGTTCAGCTGTTCGCGGCCGACGCTTTCAGCGAGTCCGATGAGGAAGCCGCCGGCCATGGCGCCGGGGATGTTGCCGATACCCCCGAGAACGGCCGCGGTGAATGCCTTGATACCCGGGAGGAAGCCCATGGTGCCCTTGATGTTGAGGAGCCAGAGGCCGTACATGACACCCGCCACGCCGGCCAGCGCGGCCCCAATGACGAAGGTGAGGGCGATAACCCGGTTGACGTTGACGCCCATCAGGGCGGACACCTCCTGATCTTCGGCCACCGCTCGTATGGAGACGCCCATCTTGGTGCGCTGCACGAAGAGATAGAGGGCCAGCATCATCAGGATGGAAGAGCCGATCAGGAAGATCTCGATGTAATCGATCGAGGTGAACCCCAGGTCCACCGATTCGCCGGGGCCCTGGGGGAAAATGCGAGGGTATTGCCTGAACCTCCCCTCGGTCAAACGGAGGAACAGGTTCTGGAGGAATATGCTGACGCCGATGGCGCTGATGAGGGGCGCCAGGCGGGGAGCGTGCCGGAGGGGACGGTAGGCGATCCTCTCAATGACGATTACCGAGCCCGCGGTGACCACGGCGGCGGCCAGCATGGCGACGAGAATCGCCGGCGCAATAACGGCATCGGACATGTCGTTGCCGCCGAAGACCTTTGTGAGCACGACCCAACCCGTAAATGAGCCGATCATGAAGACCTCGCCGTGGGCGAAGTTGATCATCCGCAGAACGCCGTACACCATCGTGTACCCGAGAGCGATTAGGGCGTAGAGGCTGCCCGTGGTCAGGCCGTTACGGGTCTGGTCCAGCCAGAAGCTCCAGCCCTTGTCGTCGTCGATCAGGACGACTCCGACATATATCACGACTACGGCAATTGCCAGCAGCCACCCAGTCGGCACTTTCCCGGTGCGGCGAGGCGGCGAACTCATACGGTGAACGCGGTCAGGGGGCGCCCCGAATTGGGCGGAGCGCCCCCCGCATCAGTCTACCGGCTCCGATTACTCGAAGTCTTGCTGGACATATTCGCCGCCTTCAACCTTGTAGAAGATGATCTGCGGCTTGCCTGCGGCGGCCTTTACGTCTCCGTGGTCGTCAAACGAGATGTGACCGCTAATGCCCTCGAAATCCTGGTTGTGGATTGCGTCGTTCATGGCATCGAGGTCAATCTCGAGGTTGCCGTCAACGACTTTCGCGACCTCCTTGATGCCGTTGAAGATGGCGGTGTAAGCATCGTAGGTCTGGGCGGCATAGGGCTGGTCGTCCCAGGGGAAGCCGGCGTAGTCCAGGTAGTCCTGCTGGAACTTAGTCAGCGCAGGCGTTTCCTCAATTGGGGCGGGCTTTGAGAGGTAGGCGCCCTCGGCGTCGTCGCCGGCGAGCGTAAGGAACTGCTCGGTGATGACGCCGTCGCCGGCCAGGAAGTCGCCTTCGTAACCAGCGGTGCGCAGCTGGGTGAGGAAGGCCGCCGCCTCAGGGTCGAAGCTGGCGACGTAGACCAGGTCCGGGTTATCCGTCGTTACGCTGGTCACCAAGGCAGCGAAGTCCGTCTGGCCCTTCTCCCAACCCTGGCGTCCCACGACTTCACCCGTGAAGTTCTCCTCGAAGACATCGGCGAGGCCGGTGCCGTAGGCGTCAGTGTCGTGCGCGATGAAGGCGCTCTTCGATCCGAGGACGCTGTCCGCAAACTCGGCCTGCTTAACTCCCTGGACGCCGTCATGGACGACGGTGCGGAGGAACGAGTCAAACGGGTCACGGCCTTCGGGGTAGGTGACCTTAACGGCCGTGGAGCCGCTGGAGACCTGCGTGATGTGCCTCTGCTCGTATGTGGGCTGTACAGTGACGTTCACACCGGAGCAGATGGACCCGATGACAGCCACGAGGTTCTCGTTGGCCAGCAGTTGCTGCGCTGCGGGCTCGGCGCCGGAGGCGTCGCAGAGGTCGTCAGCGCCGACGACCTCGACTTCGAATCCTTCGATGTCACCCAACTGCTGGGCGGCCAGCTCCGCGGCCTTGAGCACAGTTGTGCCGAGGGCCTGGAGGTCACCGGATAGCACTGCGGTAACGCCAACCTGGATCTTGCCGCCAGCCGGGACGGTTACAACGTTTTCGCCGCCACCGTTGCCGCCGTCGTCTCCGGCCTCATCGTCATCGTCCCCACAGGCACTGAAGACCAGGAGGGCCGCAATTGCCAAGGCCACCACTCCCAGCCACTTCCAGTTCAGCCAGTGTGGCATGAGTTAGTCTCCTTTCGGCTTACGTAGAAGTAACGCAGAATTTGACGCTAACGTAATCACGGTTGCGCCCGCTGTCAAGCTAAAACGCAAGAGCAGGCAATTTCATTACGCCTGGAAGGTGGCGCGTAGATGCACCGTGTCCTAGTCTGCAAGCAGGTTCTCGCACAAATTTGGAGGCTTCACCGTGGCAGACAAGACTCCCGCATTGCGCCTGGGCGCTCCCGCTCGCTTCCAGGACCGCTGGGCCGGCAAAGTGGCGTCGATAGAGATAAGCGAGGACTGGGAGGTCTACAACGTGGCTATCCGGCACGGCCTTTTCAAGGCAGTGACGGTCCGCCTCCCGCTGGAAGCGGCGACAGAATGGGGCGACGAGTGCGTGGCCTTCGACCAGGTGACGAGCAAAGCAGCCTTTGGACGCGAAGTGCCGCCGGTGGCGGCGCCCTCGCGGCCCGTTTCCGGCGAGACGCCCATAACGGGCGGGGGAACGCTCGCCGGCCTCCTCATCTCCCGGGCAACTCGCCACGCGGGGGAGGTGCTGATAGAGAGGGGGGGACGCGTCTACCGTGTGCCGGTGGAAGGGATCTCGTTCCAGGGCAAGACGATGTATGCCGGCGTCCCCTCGGACCCCCTGGTCCCTTACTACGGCGAAGATGATCTGCGGGAGCGGGTGAAGACCGCGCTGGCGTCAGTGACGGAGATCTCTTCCGGGGAACTCCAGAGTATGGAGATCGAAGCGGCCGGCCCCGGCGTGCGTTTGACGGGAAACGTGCGCACCAGGCAATCGCGGGAGGCAGCGCTGCGGGCCGTCCGGTCAGCCCTGGGCATCCCGGTGAGCACCCGCGGACTGATCACGGACATCGAGGTGGAGACGGAGCTGGGCCTGGCGCTGGAGCGCGCCGGCCTGATGCGTGGTGCCGAGGTCTTCGGCCGCAGCATCCTGGGCGATGTGATCCTGAGGGGCCGTGCTCGTACGGCGGGGGCGGCGCAGGAGGTGGCACGCGCGGCGGCGAAGGTCTCCGGGGTGCGCAGCGTGGTCAACCGCATGGAAGTGGGATCGCCGGATCCCGGACGTCCAGCAGGAGCCGCGGCCGGTTAGACTGACACGATCGGGCCGATACGCCTCAAGGCTGGGGCGATGAGCCACGGCTCGGGATTACAGTGGTCAGGCGGTGGCCAGTTCGGGGCGGCCGGACCACTTCCAGGCTTCGTTGGTGCGACTGATGCCCATGAGCATGCCGCAAAGCGCGCTGGGGTGGATGAACATGGAGCCCACGAAGTCCTCGTCGGCCATGTAGCGGGCGTTGCGGGCCTTTAGCCCCTCGGCGATGGGACGAATGTTCTCCGTTTCGGCGAAGCACATGTAGATGGACTCGCCACGCCGGGCGTAGAAACGGCCCATGGCCAGGGATTGCTCGGTGGTCTGGGTGAGTTCGATGCGGTCCAGCTGGGCCGGAGGGTTGTAGAGGGTGAGGGTCCCCACGTAGCCCCAGCGCTCGCTCTTGATGGGACAGAAGCGAGAGGCATCGAGCCCGAAGGTGCGCGCGTAGAAGGCGGCGGCATCCTGATGGTCGGCGACGATGTTCGTGACCTCGTACAGGTGGGTGATGAGGGCCGGGGCGTCTACGTCCCGTTCCGGGGAGATGACGGTGCGCATGCCGCGGGTCTGGTCAGGGCCGATGAAGAGTTGCCCGCCCTCTTCCACAAAGCGAACGCCGGAGGAATCGAGCTGCGCCGCCAGGGCCGTCAGATCACCCGTGGAGAAGCCGGCGGCGAAGATGCCCTCGCCCCAGCGCTCAAGGTGCTCGGAAACCGGGCCGTCGCCTTCCGGCTGGAGCAGCTCGAATTCGCTATGTCCGGCCTGGACGACAGTACGGGTGGCATTGTAGACGCTGAGGCGGTCTTCCCGGTCCCGGCGGGCGCCGAGGACGGCGTCAAACGTGCGGGCAGCCTCCCGGCGATCGCGGACGGCAAGCTGGACGCGGTCTACGCGCTGGAGCATGTGGTCTCCTGAAGACACGGCAGCCGCTGTGGCCAAGGAGAACCCTGGCTACACAGCGACCGCCGGAATGCTAGGCAGATGGTGGCCGGGAGGGCCGGGGGTTTCGGTTAGGCTACTTGCCCTTCCCGATGACTGTGATCTTGGTGCCGCAGACCGGGCAGGTGCCCTGCGTGGCCGGGCGGCCGTTCTTCAGCGTGACCGACTGTGCATTCTTCATCTCCCGCTTCGTGCGGCACTTCAGGCAGTAGCCTTCCATGTAGTGTCCCCTTTCTTCTCAAGCGTCAGTTGACGCTTTCCACTGCGCACTAGCATATAGATACGCGTGTCTAAGTCAAGCCGTTGGCAACGTAATTTGTGGATAGTGGGGCCAATATGGGCCCGTTATGTCGAATTAAGGGCGGTTTTGGCCCATCTTCAGAAGCGATTCAGCTCATCGATGAGCAGGCGCAGACGCGCAAAGCTGGCCTGGTTAAAGTCCAGCGCCAGTCTCTTCAGCGCCAGCGCATCGTTGTCGGCGACCTCCTGCGGGGAGGGCTCCACCGGCCGGATGCTGGGCGAGCGCAGGATGTCGGCGAATGACCGGCCAAGGCTGTCCAAGGCGTCCTGGGACGGCAACCGCTGGACCCGGAGGACCATGGTGCCCTCCACGTAGCGCTGCGAGTGGTAGTTGTGATAGAAGTGGCAGATTTCCTCCACGGCTTCTTCTATGTCCGTGGTGTGCTTCACCAGGTGCAGGTCTTCCTCTGAGATGAGCCCGCGAGCGGCGAGGTCGCTTGCCAGGAACTGGAGCCAATCGCTCCAGTAGGTGCCGCCGGGGACCTCCAGCAGGACGATGGGGTGCATGTCGCTCTTGCCGGTCTGCATGAGGGTCAGAAGCTCGAACGTCTCGTCCAGGGTCCCAAACCCACCTGGGAGGAGGGCGAAGGCATCCGACTCCTTGAGGAAGGTCACCTTACGGGTGAAGAAGTACTTGAAGTTGATGAGCCTGGGGTTGCCCTCGATGAACGTGTTGGGTTCGCCCTCCATGGGCAGCCGGATGGCGGCGCCGAAGCTGCGCTCGGCCCCCGCGCCTTCGTGCCCGGCTGCCATGATGCCGGGTCCGGCCCCGGTGATCACCATCCATCCGCGCTCGGCCATGGCGGCGGCGAAGCGGCGGGTGTATTCGTAGTTGGGGTCTTCGGGCGTGGAGCGGGCGGAGCCGAATATGCTCACTTTGCGGTGTTCCCTGTA
>DASSZB010000193.1:0-4890 GCA_035702935.1 Dehalococcoidia bacterium | reverse complement strand
TCCACCTCGCCGCCTTCGCCCTCGTCGCCGCAGGCGGAGAGGGCAAGAAGGGTGGTTGCCAGGAGAGCGGGGATGAGGGCAAACCGCACGAGGTGACTCCTTTCGGTGCGCCGGTGTCTAGGGCAGATGATAGCAGTGGGGAGTGGATAGTGGGTAGTGCAGAGTGGAGAGTGCACAAGAGCCGCCCGTTCGGCGGCTCTCTGCTGTTGGCTGTTACGCCCTGGTCCTCCCGGACACCGAGCGGAGGTCCAACTCCTGGGCGTTATTCAGTTTTTGGACCACACGTCCTCTATGGGAGTGTTGCTCAGCTGAGCGAATATAACTTCACCCGTCTTGGCCTCCAGTAAGACAACCCAGTAGTCTACGGTGGCAGGTACGCCGGCCGCACTGCCGCGGACGCCGGTCGTGTCCAGGCTCACAGCCCACACGAGCCCCTTGAACGCCGCCCATTTCCCTGTCCCAGGGCCGAGGTCGTCCGCGGCGTCCATGTGGGTGAGGATGGCCTGCTTCGCCTTCATCTGGCCACCAAATTTCCCCTCCGCTATCTCAATGGCCTTGTCCTCCGGTATGGCGTCCTGAGCTTCCTCCGGCAGGGTGAAGTCCGGCCCCAGGCTGTCCAGCGGCACGCCGGCTAGTTCTGGGCGTTCCGGCTGGCCGGTGACGCTGTCGGTGAAGAGCCAAACCCCCACGCCGATGACGGCTACGGTCATGGCCAGTGTAGCCACTGCTACGGCGATCTTCATCCTCCTACTCCTTATGGCGCCTCAATCATGCTCCTCTCTCAGGCGTTGTCAATATGCCAGGTGGCACATTCCTCTCTCTCTCTCTCTCTCGCCCATCCTGGCGTAGGCCAGCCCCAATTTCGTCGGGGTGATCGCCGGTGCTCCGGCACGGCGTCCATCCAGCACCGCTGCCCGGCTAAACCGAGAGGCCGCCCGACCGGGCGGCCTCTGCCTGTCTGCTGTCTGCTGTTTGCTAGCTCAGGTTGCCGGTCTTGCGGGCGATCTGGTTGAGGCGCTCGATGCGCTGTTCGATCGGCGGGTGGGTGCTGAAGAGCTGCGCGAAGTTGACCTTGCCCAGCGGGTTGACGATGAACAGGTGGGAGACGGCCGGGTTTACCTGCATCGGCTTCACCCGCGAGTAGTCCTCCAGCTTCTGGAGGGCGCTGGCGAGCGAAAGCGGCGCGTGGGTGATGTGAGCGCCCGTTTCGTCGGCGCCGTACTCCCGCTGCCGGGAGATGGCCATGCGGATGATGGCCGCGGCAAAGGGGGCCAGGATGATCGTGGCCAGCATGGCGAGGATGCCGAGGGCGCCCCCCTCGCGGTTACGTCCGCCGAAGCCGCCGAAGATGAGGCTCCACTGGAGCATGGTGGCCAGGAACGTGATGGCGCCGGCGATGGTGGCGACGATGGCGTTGACCAGGATGTCCTTGTTCCGGATGTGGCCGAGCTCGTGGCCGAAGACGGCGGTGAGCTCGCGCTCGTCCAGTATGCGCATGATGCCGGTGGTGGCGGCGACGGCGGCGTGCTTGGCGTTGCGGCCGGTGGCGAAGGCGTTGGGGGAGTCGTTCTGGATGATGTAGACCTTCGGCTTGGGCATGCCGGCCATGGCCACGACGTTGTCGACGATGCGGTGGAGGTCCGGCGCCTCGTCCTGAGACACCTCCCGCGCTCCGGTCATCTGGAGGGCGAGCTTATCGGAGAACCAGTAGGAGCCGATGTTCATCACCATGGAGATGATGAAGGCGATGATGGCGCCGGCCATGCCGGCGACGAGGTACCCGATACCGATCAGGAGACCGGTCAGGAGCACCAGCAGGAAGACGGTTTTGACGTTGTTCATTCTGAGATTCACACCTCAAGGCGCGGCACTAACGCGCCCTGTAATAAGCATACCGCTGAGCGTCAAGGCTCACAAGGACGTATCAGGCGCCGGCACTGGCTGCATTCGCCTCTACCGGGTTGCCCCAGAGCAGTCCCTGGACGTACCGGAGGCTGCCGGCGATGCGCGGCCCGTACCAGCACACGTGCTTCCCCTCCAGCAGGTATATACGCTGGTTTTGTACGGCCGGGACGTACCTGTATTCGGCCATCTCGGAGACGTGCTTCGAAGTGAAGGGGTACGGCTCGTCCGGCAGCAGGATCACCTCGGGGACGCGGCGGGCCACCTCATCGAGGTCAGAGAGGGGATAGCGCTCGTGGCGCTCGGCGAAGATGTTGAGGCCGCCGCAGGCGGAGATGAAGTCGTGCGTGTAAGTGTTCGGCCCCACCGTCATCCACGGGCGGCGCCAGATCGGGCAGAAGGTGCGGAGGCGCGTCCGGCCCTGGTTGGCGGCCTTCGCCGCGGCCAGCGTCTGCTCGGCGTCCTCCAGGATGGGGTCGGCGACCTCGTTGGAGCCGGTCATCTGGGCGAGCTGGCGGAGCATCTGGATGGCGGCGGCGACGGTGCGCGGGAAGGTGACGAAGACGCGCTGCCCGGCGGCCAGGAGCTGGCGGATGTCCTCCTGCCGGTTCTCCTCGGCGTTGGCGATGACGAGGTCGGGCTGGAGTTCCAGCACAGACTTGATGTCCAGCGTCTTGGTGCCACCGACCTTCGCCTTGGCGGCGACTTCGCGGGCCGGTTCCGAGCAGAAACGGGTGATGCCGACGACCCTGTCACCGACGCCGAACGTGAAGAGCGTCTCGGTGATGCTGGGGACGAGGGAGACGATGCGGGTGGGAGGAGCTTCGAGGTTGATGGAGCGGTTCAGAGCATCAGTGTAGGTTGCCATGTCTTTCCTGTACTGGGGTGGGCGACTTTGTTCCTTCGGTAACAATCGTACAGCATTCCGCAAACTTTTTGCACTTATGTGCCGTTAATTGGCCTATCCCAGCGTCACCTCCGCCGTCTGTTGGCGGCCGTCGCGCTCAAAGTCGACGTCAACCGTCTCTCCGGCGCGGTGCTCGGTGAGGGCGCGGAAGAGGTCGCCGGCGGTGGTGATGTCGTCCCCGTTGATGCCGGTAATGACGTCGCAGGGCTGGAGGCCGGCGTCGTCGGCGCCTGTGTTGGCCTGGACCTGAGCGATGAGGACGCCCTCGAAGCTGTCCATCCCGCACTGGAAGAAGGCGAAGGACGAGCCCTGCTCCTGGATGCTGATGCCGAGGACCCCGCGGTCCACTTCACCGTTGCTGATCAACTCGTCGATGATCGGCTTTGCGCTGTCGATGGATATAGCGAGGCCGATGCCTTCGGCGTTGCCGCGGATGACGGCGGTGGTGATGCCCACTACCTTACCCTGAGCGTTAACGAGGGGACCGCCGGAGTTGCCCGGGTTGATGGACGCGTCGGTCTGGATGGCATCCGGGATGTTGATGTTGCCCTCTTCGATTACGCGATTAACGGCGCTAACGACACCGGTCGTCACGGTCGGGCCCCCGGGCAGGTTGAGGGCGTGGCCCATGGCCAGCACATCTTCTCCCACCTGGAGGTCGGATGAGGTCCCGAGGCCGATAGGGTCGAGCCCATCGACCGTGATCTGGAGCACGGCGATGTCTGTGGGCGCGTCGCTGCCGACGACCTCGGCGGTTTGTTCTGTGCCGTTGCTGAGGGTGACCGTGATTCTGCGGGCGACTGTGTCCGTGCCGCCGGTGATGACGTGGTTGTTGGTGACGATGTGGCCGTCTGTGTCGATGATGAATCCGGTGCCCACGGCGTCATCGGCCTGGATGTGCACGACGGATGGCCGCAGGAGCTTGACGAGCTCGACGGGGTCGAACGTGTTGCTGTTCGAGCCGGTGGAGACCGTGCGGAGATCCGCCTGGCTGTCGCCGTTCGCAGCAGGGGTGGGCGTCGTGTCGTTTGAGCCGCTGTCGTCGCCTCCGCAGGCGGAGAAGGCGAAGGCGGCCGCAGCTATGAGGGTGATGGCCAGCAGGCCGAGTGATGTTTTCCAGCGCAATTCTTGTTCCTCCTTCAGCACCCCTACTGCTAGCTTAGCGCGCGACTGTGGTGCGGGTTGTTTCGTCTCTGTAAAATATGTGCCACCCCTGCGGCAGGCCGCGACGAATCTGGGCGGAATATGCGAGACGTATCACCGGAGGAAGCTATTTATGGGGGGCTCGACGATGAAGAGCTCATGGAGCGTCTTGTTTACCAGGACCTCCATGCCTTTCGTGCCCTCTACCAGAGGTACGGGAATCTCGTGTATTCAACATGCCTGCGGGTCGTCAGGGACGGCCAGGTAGCGGAAGACATCTCGCAGGAGATCTTCCTGCGCATATGGCGGAAGCCGGAGCGGTACGTGGCCCAGCGGGGGCGTTTCCTGACGTGGCTGACGTCTGTGACCCGCAACCGCGCGGTGGACGAGGTGCGCTCGCGTAACCGCCGCTTCCGGCATGAGACCGCCTCGCCGGAAGAGCAGGAGCGCGAGATCCCTGGAGCGGAGACCAATGACCCGGCGCTGACGGCGGAGCTGGCGGACCAGCGGCGCCTGATCCTGGCGGCGATGGCCGGCCTGCCGCTGGAGCAGCGCCAGGTCATCGAACTGGCGTACTTCGGCGGGTTCACCCAGCAGGAGATTGCCGAACGCCTCTCGCAGCCGCTGGGGACGGTGAAGACGAGAATCCGGCTGGGAATGCAGAAGCTGCGGGCCGCGCTGACGCCCGCGTTGAACTGGGAAGAACGTTGACAGACTGCGAGCACGTACGGGAGATACTGGACGCCTACGCCATCGGCGCGGCGGAGACCGCTGATGCCCGGGCCATCGAGGAGCACGTGGCCGACTGCGTGCGCTGCTGGGAGGAGCTGAGCAAGGCCCGGCAGACCGCGGCGCTGCTCGCTCTCACGTCGCCGATGAGCAAGGCGCCGGCCGCGCTCGAGGGACGGATCGTGGATGCGGCCGCGCGGGAGCGCCGG
>DASSZB010000334.1:0-8463 GCA_035702935.1 Dehalococcoidia bacterium | reverse complement strand
GCGCCCAAGATGCGCAACACCCGCTTCGACCCCTCCGGGCCCACCGGGAACCGCGAGATCCCCTGGGCCACCTCAGTCGTGGACTACGTTTTCCACTGGCTGGAGCGGAAATTCCTGGGCGAGGCCGCCCCCTCCGTCGCTCCCGACGGCGCACCCGTCGCGCCCGCCGAGTCCTCCGGCCTCGGCTGCCCCGACTGCGGCGCCCTGTTGGCGTACCAGGAGGGTTGCCTCGTCTGCCGCTCGTGCGGGTATAACCGGTGCGGATGAGCGTTAGCGAAGAAACCCGAAAATGCCAAACAAACTCCCGCTGACCCTCGAGCCCGTAGACGCCGTCCATATCACCACCCTCGTCGATAACTTCATCGACGTGCTGATGCTGGACGATGGCCCGGCCAAGCGCATGGGCTTGCCCACGGCATCCTCTCCGCGGGTGCCCGCCGCTTTCCTTGAGGCGGGCGAGACGGCGGACTCGCCGCTGGCCGAGCACGGGTTCTCCGCGCTGGTCACGGTCACGAAGGGCGCCCGGGAGCGCCGTATCCTGTTCGACGCGGGCATGACACCCGGCGGGCTGGCCGAGAACATGCGACGGCTCCAACTATCGCCGAAGGACATCGAGACGGTCGTCCTCAGCCACGGCCACTTCGACCACACGACGGGGCTCGATGGCTTCGCAAAGGCCGTCGGGCACACAAACCTGCCGGCCATCATCCACCCCGAGTTCTGGTCCCGCCGGCGCATCCTCATCCCCGGCCGCGACCCCTTCGAGATCCCCTCCACGAGCCGCTCCGGTCTCCTGGGCGCCGGCTTCGAGATCATCGAGGACAAGCAGCCGTCGTTCCTGTTCGAAAACTCCGTGCTGATCACCGGAGAGGTCGACCGCACGACCGAGTTCGAGAAAGGTATGCCAATCCACCAGGCGTTCCGGGACGGCGAATGGCAGCCCGACCCGCTGATCCTGGACGACCAGGCGCTGATCGTGCACGTGCGTGACAGGGGGCTGGTCGTGCTCACCGGCTGCGGGCACGCCGGCATCGTCAATATCCTGCGCTACGCGAGGAAGCTCTCGGGCGTTGACCGCCTCTATTTCGCGATGGGCGGCCTGCACCTGAACGGGCCGATCTTTGAGCCGATCATTCCCGCTGTCTGCGACGCCCTGGCCGAAATCGGACCGCAGTACATCGTCGCAGCGCATTGCACAGGCTGGAGAGCAGTGCACGCGATCGCCGCGCGATTCCCGGGGGTCTACCTGCAGAACAGCGTGGGGACGCGGTTCGAGCTGTAGGGCCCCCACCCCTCCCCGGGCGCAGCACCAGGGCTTTCACAAGGCAGGCGTGAACCGAGTCGCTGTGCAGTCGCGAACGCCCAACATGAGCAGCGTGTGCTGCGCCCCTACGCAGAACAATCGCTACACCCAGTAGTTGTCGTGGGCGTCGCAGAACTCTTTGAACTCCTCGGGCGTAAATTCACGGCGGCCCATGGCGCGGTCGGCAAGGCCTTCGAAGTAGCCTTCGCGGGGTGCGCCCGGTGCGAAGAGGATGAGCATCGAGGCCGGTTCGCTGGAGGCGTTGCGGAAGCCGTGCAGGCCACCTTCCGGGACATAGAGGTAGTCACCGGCGGTAGCCTCGGTCCATGACTCCCCGTTGAAGAGGCCCACCGTGCCGGACAGGATGAAGAACGACTCAGAGATTGTCCTGTGGAAGTGGGGCGCGGCCCCCGGGACGCCGGGCGCCATATCCCAGCGGTACAACCCGAACTTGCCGCCCGTCGACTCGCCGGTGGCCAGGTAGCCGGCCGCCGTCAACGGG
This sequence comes from Dehalococcoidia bacterium, assembly GCA_035702935.1. Classification (GTDB taxonomy): domain Bacteria; phylum Chloroflexota; class Dehalococcoidia; order SM23-28-2; family RBG-16-64-32; genus DASSZB01. The sequence continues at coordinate 6,658 of DASSZB010000334.1, read as the reverse complement.
CCGATCTTCAGCTCCGGCTCGTGGCTCGCGGGCCGGAACCACGCGCTCACCTCTCCCGTCTCGCCCAGGTACCGCGGATCCGGATAGGACATTTACGCACTCCCTTCTCTCACCTGAACTCCCGCCGAAGCATATCTGCTACTCGCGCGATTCTGCTAGCCTTTGTCGGGAAGGAGGCCCGACCAATGAAAGTCCATCATATCTCGCCCGAAACCGCCGTCGACGCCGGCACTGAGTACTTCGTCGGAGGCCCTGTCCGCATCCAGCCTATCGTCTCACCCGACGACGGCATCGACATCATCATGGTGCGCTTCAGCGCCGGCGCCCGCACGTACCTTCACGCCCACCATGTTCCCCAGGTCCTCCACTGCATGGAGGGCCGCGGCATTCTGGCCACCGAGCAGCAGCGGAACGAAGTGGGGCCGGGTGACGTCGTCTACGTACCGGCGAACGAAATGCACTGGCACGGCGCCGCCCCGGACTCGGAGTTCGCACACCTCTCCATCCGCCCCCCCGGTGAAACGACGTGGACGAAGAACGACCCGTTGGGGAAGTGACGTTCTTGATACGGCCACCGAGCCTGGAAAGGCCCGGCTGCGGGAGCGCCGGGGAACCGGACCCGACACCTAACACCTGCCACCTATCACCTGCCACCAGACAAGCAGGCTGCTATACTCCGCCATGACCCTATGACCAACTGACCCATTCGCGCTCCGGAGGTTCCCATGCAGACGATCATCGCCAGGCTCAAAATCCTCCCCGGTAAAGAGGCCGAAGCCGAGGAAGCCATGAAGAAGATGGCCGCGTCCGTTGAATCCAACGAGTCCGGCGCCCTCGTTTATATCTTCCACAGGAACCTGAAGGACCCGGCGGAGGTCACCGTGTTCGAGGTGTACAGGGACGACACCGCCGCCGCGGCCCACGTCGCGAGCGACCACATGGGGACGTTCCGCGGCCACTTTGGCTCGATCTTCGACCCGGCGGCCGTCAAGATCGACCGCATGGAGCGCGTCGCCGGGGTCAACCGCGGGGATTAGCCCCGGCCGATGGCCGCAGGGGCCGGCCGTTAGCTTGCCGGCTCAGCTCCCAGAAGGTCTCGGACACCTCCGGGACGTCCTGCGCTACCTTGCGGTCTATGCTGCGCAGCAGTTCCTCGATCTGTTCCGTGGTCAGGTCCCGGCGCACGCGCAACTCGCCGGTCACGAGCACGCTGTTTGACCCCAGCTGCATAGTGAGCATGCGCATGACGCCCTCGACCTCAGGGAACGTCATCAGGACGCGGTGAAGGCCGATGCGGGTCTCCTCGCTGGCGGCGGCGCCAAGCAGGAGATTGCGGGCCTGCACACCGAGCATCACGGATACCGCCGCGAGGACGAATCCGATGCATATGGAGGCGGCCGCATCCCACGCTTCGTTCCCGGAGGTCTCCGAGAGCGCCAGCCCGCCGGCGGCGATGATCAGGCCGGTTATGGCCGCCGTATCCTCGAAGAATACCGTCTTCGTGGTCATGTCCGGCGCTTCGCGTATGTAGCGCGCAACGCTCCATGCCTTGCGCCTGGCACCGGCCAGCAGGCTGCGCATGGCTATCGTAAACGAGCCCACCTCGAAGACTAAGGCCATCCCCAGCACCCCGAAGGCGATCGCCAGTTCCGTAGCGGTCCGCACGTGCTCGTCGCTCTGGACGGCCGTGCGGATCCCTTCGTAGAACGAAAACGCGGCCCCGGCGACAAAGATGAAGATGGCGGCTAGGAACGACCAGAAGAACGCCTCTTTCCCATACCCGTGCGGGTGCTTTTCGTCCGGCAAGGTGCCCGAGAGGTTGATCCCGATAAGCAGAAACACCTGGTTCACGGTGTCCGCCACCGAGTGCCCGGCCTCTGCCAGCATCGCCGCGCTGCCCGTGAGAATCCCCGCGATAAACTTCCCCACCGCGATCGCGAAGTTCGCCCCGAGCGCCGCCAGCACGGCCGCACGGCTCTCGGGTCCGTGGGCGGGTTCGGTCACTGCGGCAGCTCCCCTACCCTCACCTCCACGCCGATGCGTTGCGCGACCTCAGCGGCGAATGCACGCCACTCGCCCGGTTCCGCCCAGCCCTCATAGCCCTCGTAGGAGGCGACCGGCACCCGCTCGTCCTCGGGTCCGACCAGCGCCGACAATACGTAGCGCTCCACGGGGCCGCGGACTTCGTAGCTTAGTTCCAGGTGTCGTATCTCTGAGGTCCGGTAGCTGCGCCGCGACTTCCCAAAGAACCTCTTCTTCTGCGTGACGGTAAGCTCCCCCGCGGTCTCGTCGAGCAGTGATTCGGAACGGCCGGAACGGTCCGCCAGCCTGCCCATGCCGTCTCGCCGCGGCAGGTTGCCGCCGTGGCGGCCGGTGGGTGCGCCGGCATGGACCACGGCCAGCCCGAAAGCAGCGGCTATGGCGTCCGCCAGTCTTTCTGCGCAGTCGCGCTCGGTCTCGTTGATGGTGAGGTTGCCGCCGGCCTCGTACTCGGCCACCACGCGGGACAGGCGCGAGCCCATGACCTGCCCGGTAGTGGAGGCCATGGGCGCCTGCGACCAGCGGTACCAGGTTACGGACTTGACCGGCTGCAGCCGCTCAACCGCTTCCGGCTCGTCCTTCCAATTCTTGCCCGCGCGCTCATAGTAGCGCAGCTCCTTGAGGACGGCGTCCCAGGCCCAGTTGCCGCACAGGAGTTCGCTCGGTTCAGGCATGAGCGGGGGCGGACTATGCCACGGTCTCGAACGTCTTTCGGACCCAGGCGCCGTCCGGGTGGGGCGCCGTCGGCACGGCCGCGTCTTCTATCGTGGCTACAGTCGCCGCCCCGCCGCCGCGCACGTAGCTACGGCAGTCATCGAGAGTGTTCCAAGTGGTGATCTGGGCGAATTCACCGTCGTCTTCCATCCCCCAGGCGTACTGTATGGACACGAAGCCGCTCTCCGCGCCCAGCAAGCCGGTGATCTTTGGCAGCACTGTACCCAGCGCTGCCTCCCGGGGCGCCCGTTCCCGAATGCGTGTCTTGCGGGTCAGTATCGAGACGACCATGCGGTACCCCCACTGCGAACTCTTGCCGCAAGGGTGGCACCTTTCTCGTCAAGACTCAAGGCGGCGCCGGCCAGGACTCCGCGACGCGGCGGATGTCCGGCGTTCCCAGCCCTTCCCAGACCGCCCAGTGGGCGCGCTCGACCATGAACTCGAAGGCGGCGTGGTTGCGGCTGGTCATGTTGATCTTCCGCGCCTCGACGGCGGCCTGCATCTGCGTCGCCCAGTCGTCGGAGAGCACAGCCCGGACGATGACCAAGAACTCCTCGTCGTTATCACCGAGGACGGCGTGGATGGCGCAGCGCGTATCGCGGAGGATGTTGCCGTATTTAACGGTGTGCTTCGCGATGAACGCCAGCAATCTCCCGCCTCCGATGAGCGGGGTAAACGGGTGAACTCGCGGCGAGCCGTCCCTGGCCGTGGTGGCGATGTACGCCACGCCGACGCCCAGGAGCCGGCCGCCGCGTTCAGCGAGGTGCGGCGCTACGGCCGCGAACTCAGCCCATGTGGCCATTCGTCCGCTCGCCGGGGCCACCATTGATCCTGGCCGTGGCTGTGCCGGTGGCGATCAACTCGCCGTCCTCCGTCCGCAGAGTGCCCTCCAGGAACGCAAGGGAGCGCGTGCGGTGGACGACGCGGCCCTCGGCGATGATGGGGCCGGGGCGAGCGGGGCGCATGAAGTTCACCTTGAGCTCGATCGTAGGCGCGAACTGCTCCGCGCCGAGCAGCGTGACCAGCGCCGGGCCCATGGCGTCGTCCAGCATCGCCGCCAGGAAGCCGCCCTGGATGGCTCCTTGCGGGTTGCCGAACTCGGGTCGCGCAGTATAGCGGACGCGCACGTGACCGGGCTCGAGTTCGAGCGCTTTCCAGCCCAGCAGAGCGGCCGCCGGAGGGGTCTCGACGACCCCCTCGGCAACTGCCCGCATGACATCCAATCCGGTGACAGAAGCGCCTGCCATCTCAGGACTCCGGCTTGTATTCGATGAGCTGGCAGTAGTTGCCATCCGGGTCCAGGAACGTGGAGATCATGCCTCCCCAGTACTCCTGTCCTTCTTTGCGAATGAACTGCACTCCCTGCTTCTCCAGGCGCGCCTGCTCTGACTTCAGGTCGTCCACGAAGAAGTCGATCAGCACGCGCTGCGGCTCCCTGGCGCCACCCTTCGTGTCGCTATGGCTGTCGACAGCCAGGACCGCGCCGCCGGCCTTGAAGGCGCCGTCGCCCATGTCCGACTCTCGCTCAAGGCCGACGATGTCGCCGTAGAATGCCTTCAGCTTGTCCGGCTGCTCGCTCGTGAGGTTGATAAGGAATGAATTGACTTTCATCTGGCCCTCCTTCTGCTACCGTTTTGATAGGACAGGGCTCAGATTAAGTCACGCGGTTGACAGCATCTTGTCAGCAGCGATATCGGTCGTCGACAAATCTCCAGTCACTCGTCGGCGTACCTCTGAACCATCGACTCCGCCTGCTCCCGCACCGTGACCACAACGTCTGGAGGCGATAGCACCCGGGCGGACGGACCCCAGCTCAGGAGCCACGGCATCAGCCGCCGCACATCCCGCACCACGAACGTGAACACGGATCCGCCCTCGACCTGCTCCTCGCGGTCCAGCCCGAAGCCCGGTTTTTCGCGCGCCCAGGGCACGGCCGCGGCCTCCAGCCACACCCGTACTTCGCGGAAGTCCGACCAATCCTCATGCTGCGCCTCAGAGGCCACGGCCGGGTGGCGCCTGAACGCCTAGGGCAGCACTTCGGCGGCAAGTATCCGGCCGGCACGGAAGTCCCGCATCCCTTCGCGCAGCCGGCAGTACCCGACGAGGTGCCAATCGTTGTCGTAGTACACGAGCTGATACGGCTCCACCTTGCGCTCCGTCACGCGGTCCGGGCTGTAGGAGTGGTATCGCAGGTGGAGGACACGGCTCTCCAGCAGCGCCTCCTGCAGCAGCGACAACCACGGTGAGGCCTCCCTTTGCATCCAGCCGGACACCTGTATCCGCTCGCGCATGCGCGCCACCTCAGCCCGCGTATCGGGGCTCAGCGCCGCCTCCACCTTCACCGCCGCCGCCTTCGCGGCCTCGCGCTGCGCGGCCGTCCCCAGCCGCAGCGCCATGTCGCTTCCCAGCAGCAACTGGACCGCTTCGTCCACGGTGAATGCGATCGGTGGCAGGTGGAAGCCGGGTGCGAGGCGGTATCCTTCCCCGGGCATTGCGGCCACCGGAATGCCAGCCTGGCAGAGCGCGTCGATGTCCCTGTAGACCGTGCGTATGGAACACTCGCACTCCTCTGCGAGGTCCGCCGCGCGCAGCGGCACCTCCTCTCGCAGGCGTGTCAGGATAAGCAGCCGCCGGTCCATCTGCTTCATGACGCAAACCAGTATAGCGGCGGCACATCCCATTCACACCGCGCACCTGTCATACTTTGCGCATGCCTCCCTCTGGCATCGCCACACGCGTCGCCGCGGTGCGTGCCCGCATCGCGGCCGCCTGCGCGAGGGGTGGACGCGCGCCGAATGAGGTCACGCTTATCGCCGTCACCAAGGGGTTCCCGCCGGATAATGTGCGGGAGGCCTTCCAGGCCGGGCTCCGCCACTTCGGTGAAAACCGCGCCCAGGAGGCCGCCGAAAAGCTGCCGGCCCTGGCTGACTTCCGTCCCGAGGTCACCTGGCACATGATCGGCCACCTGCAGACGAACAAGGTCAAGACCGTACTCGGCCTCTTTGATATAATCCAGTCCGTGGACTCGTTCCACCTGGCAGAAGCTCTCTCAAGGCGGGCCCCCCACTCGGTGCCCGCCTTTCTCGAAGTGAACGCCGGCGGCGAAACGTCGAAGTTCGGCCTGGCATTCGAGGAGCTTCCGCGCCAGTTCGACCGCATCTCTCGCCTTCCCAACCTTGAAATTCGCGGGCTGATGACCGTCGCTCCCCTTGCCGCCGACCCTGAGGAAGTGCGGCCAGTGTTCCAGCGGCTGCGCGCGGCGGCAGACGGACTCGGTCTCAGGCAGCTCTCGATGGGTATGACGGACGACTTTGAAGTTGCTATCGAGGAAGGCGCCACCCACATCCGCGTCGGCCGCGCCATCTTCGGGGAGCGTTCAGCATGAAGCTGGGGTTCATCGGCGGCGGGATGATGGGCGAGGCCATTATCGCGGGCGCTCTTTCGAACGGGATCGCCGCACCCGCCGACATCGCCGTCTGCGAGATCGTGGCGGCGCGGCGGGAGCATCTCGCCTCGACACACCGCGTATCCGTCTCCGCCGATGCCCGGGAGGCCGCTGCGGGCGCGGGGCTCGTCGTGCTGGCGGTGAAGCCGCAGGAGTTCGGGACCGCATCACAGGCCCTGGCCGGAGGGCTCAAGCCGGATCAGACGGCTGTCTCGATCATGGCCGGCGTGACTATCGCCACGATCCAGTCCGCCCTCAAGCATGAAGCGGTGGCCCGGGCGATCCCCAACACGCCCGCCCAGATCGGTGAAGGCATGACTGTGTGGACCGCAACGTCAGCCGTTGACCAGGCCTCCCGCGATGCCATCGCCAGCGTCCTTACAGTCCTCGGACGCGACATCTACGTGTCGGAGGAGAAGTACATCGACATGGCCACTGCCGTTAGCGCCAGCGGACCCG
>DASSZB010000304.1:0-2232 GCA_035702935.1 Dehalococcoidia bacterium | reverse complement strand
AGCAGTTGAGCCTTAACGGCGAAGCCGCCCAGGCCGTCATCAGCAGCCCCGTCCCGCGCCAGCGGCTGAACCCGCGGTACACCTTCCGCTCGTTCGTCGTCGCCGACAGCAACCGCATGGCGGCCGCCGCCGCCGCTGCCGCCGCCGACCGGCCGGGCGAGGACTACAACCCGCTGTTCATCTACAGTTCACCGGGTCTGGGGAAGACGCACCTGCTGCAGGCTATTGCCCACAAGGCATTGGAGACGGGACGGGACGTCCTCTACATCACCGCCGAGCAGTTCACCAACGAGTTCGTGACGGCCATCGCACAGGGACGCGCCGACGAGTTCCGCCGCCGCTACCGCACCGTCCAGCTCCTGCTGGTGGATGACGTGCAGTTCCTGGCCAGCAAGGGCCGCACCCAGGAGGAGTTCTTCTATACCTTTAACGACCTCCACTGCGATGGCTGCCAGGTCGTCGTGGCCAGCGACCGCGCGCCGTCGGCGATCACCGGTCTTGAGGGCCGCCTCTGCTCTCGCTTCCAGTGGGGCCTCGTCGCCGACATCCAGCCGCCGGACGAGGAGACCCGCCTGGCGATCCTGCGGACGAAGATGATCGAGCAGAAGGTGGACGTCCCGGACGACGTCTCGCGTTTCCTGGCGGACCGTTCGCGGGAGAACATCCGGGAGCTGGAGGGCTCGCTTAACCGCGTGGTGGCATACGCCCGCCTGACGAACGCCCGCATCAGCATCGACGTCGCGGCGAAGGCCCTTGCTGCTCTGACCCCCACCCTCTCCGGTCCTGCCGACCCGCAGGCGATCATGCGGGCCGTATCCCAGTACTTTGGGGTAGCCTTGCAGGCTCTCTCCGGCAAGAGCCGCGCCAAGCCGATCGCCGAGGCCCGGCACGTGGCCATGTACCTCCTGCGCGAAGACGGCGAACTGGCCCTCAAGCAGGTGGGCCTGCTCCTGGGACACCGCGACCACTCCACAGTCATCCACGGTGTGCAGAAGATAGCGCAGTTGCTCGTCTCTGATCCCCGGCTGGGCATCCAGCTGTCGGAAGTCAGGGCACTCGCAGCCTCCTGATTCATCCACAAGACCGTCCACAGCGATCCACGGGCCGGCGCGCGCCGGCCCGTTTTCTTATGCCATTGTTGCACGTGCGTCCACAGGCCCAACACCGCCAACACGGCACGGCGTGGCATTTCCACGCCGGTTCACGCCGTCCCCACCGCCGTCCACAGGCAATCCCCATCCCGTCACGCATCCAAGCCCACAGTATCCACAGGACGAATACGATGACTACGAAGTCTCTTTATATACCTGTCCATATAATGAGGTTGTAATGATCGATCGAGTGGAGATTGTCGTCGAAGGCGGCGCCGGGGGAAACGGGATTGTCAGCTTCCGCCGCGAGAAGTTCGTCCCCAGGGGCGGTCCGGATGGTGGAGACGGGGGTGATGGTGGAAACGTGATCCTGCTCGCGGACCGATCCGTTAGGACACTCAAAGAACTGGGTCGCCGGCGGATCTACCGTGCAGAGCGAGGTGTGCACGGCCAGGGCGCCGACAAGCATGGGCGGCGCGGGGAATCCCTGTTGATCCGCGTACCCGTGGGCACTCAAGTCTCCGCTGTGCGTGCCGACGGCTCTCTGGAGATGGTCGCGGACCTCGTGGTGGCTGGCCAGCAGGTGGCAGTGGCCAGGGGCGGCCTGGGAGGCTGGGGAAACGCCCGCTTCAAGAGCTCGACGAACCAGGCGCCCAGGATTGCCCAGAGGGGGCAGCCGGGAGAAGAGGCGAGGCTCAGACTGGACCTGAAGCTGCTCGCGGATGTTGGTATCGTCGGGCTCCCCAACGCCGGGAAATCGACGCTGCTCAGCGTGATCTCGGCGGCGCGGCCGAAGATAGCCGACTATCCTTTCACAACGCTGGAGCCGGCTCTGGGAGTGGTGGAAAGCGGATGGGAGCGCTTCGTGGTGGCGGACATCCCGGGTCTCATCGAGGGGGCGCACGAGGGCGTGGGCCTCGGTCTGGAGTTCCTGCGCCATATCGAGAGGACGCGGCTTGTCGTGCATCTGGTGGACGGTAGCAGCCCCGACCCGGTGCGAGACTACGAGACGGTAAACGCGGAGCTGCGGGAGTACGGGCAGGAGCTGGCGGACCGCGAGCAGGTGCTCGTGGTCAACAAGATCGATATCCCGGAGGTTAGCGCTCGGATGGGGGAACTGACGAAGGCATTCCAGGCATTG
>DASSZB010000043.1:0-2502 GCA_035702935.1 Dehalococcoidia bacterium | reverse complement strand
GCAGGCGAGAGCTTTGCGGACATGGTGGCCGGCCACGATAACCTCATCGTCCTGCGGACGTTTAGTAAGTGGGCCGGGCTGGCCGGAATGCGCGCCGGCTACGCTATCGTGCCTGAGGCGCTGGCGGAAGTCATATGGAGGGTGAAGATCCCGTACAACCTGACCGTGGCCGCTGAGCAGGCGATCCTGGCGTCGCTCCAGGACGTCCCTGCCTTGCTGGAGACCGTCGACCTGATCAAGGCCGAACGCCAGCGCATGCACGAGAAGCTCTCGGCCCTCCGCTGGTTGCGGCCCTTCCCCTCGAGCGCCAACTTCATCCTCTGCGAGGTGAAGGGAATCGCCGCCAAAGACGTCCGTGACCAGCTGCGGCAACGGGGCATCCTTGTCCGGTACTTCGACTCGCAGGGTCTCCGCAATTGCATTCGCATCAGCGTCGGTCGCCCGCAGGACACCGACCGCGTCATCGAGGCGCTGACCGAGATTGGAGCCGCCGCCCGTGCCTGACCGCCGCTCAACCGTTAACCGCGAGACCCGTGAGACAAAGGTCTTCCTCGAGCTAAACCTTGACGGCTCCGGGCGCTACCAGGTGCAGACGGGCATTGGCATGATGGACCACATGCTCGAACAATTGGCGAAGCACGGCCTATTCGACATAACGGTGGACGCCACCGGCGACATCGAACGCGACCCGCATCACCTGGTGGAGGACCTCGGCCTCGTGCTGGGGAAGGCGTTGGACCAGGCGCTCGGGGAGCGCCGCGGTATCACTCGTTTCGGTCACGCGATTGTGCCCATGGACGAGTCACTGGTCCTCGTCGCGCTGGACCTCGGGGGGCGCCCGTACGCCGGCACCGACCTCAAGTTCGAGCGCGACCTCCTCGGGCAACTGCCGACTGAAAACATCAGCCACTTCCTGGAAGCCTTCGCCCAGGAGGGCCGCCTGAACGTGCACGTTCGCGAACTCGCGGGCGCCAACGACCACCACCGGGCGGAGGCCGCGTTCAAGGCGCTGGCCCGCGCGCTTTCAGCAGCCGTGCGCATCGACGAGCGCGTGGCCGGCCAGGTCCCCAGCACCAAGGACGTCCTTTAGGGGACCCACTCGAACGTCGACACGATATCGTCGAATATCCGCGCCTCTTCCTCTGCCCGGAAGGTAGGCACGGGGCTCGGGAAGTTCCCGGGGTTCACGGAGTGCAGGACGAACGAGAGGCTTACGCACGCCCCGCCCTTCGAGGCCGTGTACGTTACGGAGTCGTAGCGGTTTCCAGCGGCCACTCCACTTCTAACTTCTCGCCAGAAGGCGACGCCGTTCGCCTCCACCCAGCCGCTGTCCAGCGGTTCCCCATCGAAGGCGTCCGCGCAAGCGTCACCCGCGTCGATCAACACGTATTTCTCCGAGAGGTTGCTTGCGGCGTCAAATGTGAGGTCGATACGCGCGCTTTGTTCGGTCTCCGCCTGTAAAATCCCATCGGTTGGGTAACGCAGTTCGAACCCGTGGTCCTCGTCCCGGTAGATCTGCCAGCCCGACGTGTCCTGTCCGCTCGGTTGGACAGTGGGCAGCCGGCCGGGGGGCGGCGTCGGCAGGCTTCCCGGCTCGCCCACGCGCAGGTCCTGCACCGTGGCTCCCTCCGGCGGTACGAACGTGAAGAATGAGCCCTGGCTCATGGTGACAGGATCCGGGACGGCAAAGTCCAGGTTGTAGCGGACGAACGTCGCCTCGGTCGAGTAGGTTGCGCCGTCCCCCGTGCGCAGGACTGACCGCAGCACGAAGTACGTTTCCTTGTCTACAGCAATCGTTAGAGAGCCTTTGGGAACGGTCAGGGAGATAACGTACGCAGGCCGCTCTGAGACTGTCTCATCACCAAGCCGGACTGGATGATTCCCCTCGGAGATGCGCTCTCCAATCAGGGCATCGAGGCCGGTGGCGCTGGGCTCCGGACCGCTGAGTTCGCCGCTGGAAATCCGGACGGCGTTGTCGCGCTGGGAGTACTCCCATATCGTGTCGCCGTCGCCAACAGTCAGCAGGCCGGGCGATTCGAAACGCCAGAGGTTGGGCGTCTGGTGCCAGATGTGCGTCTCCGAAACCTGCTCGTCGGCCAGGTTCCTCAGGTTCATTTCGTACCTCTGCACGCCCCCCTTCGATGGGTCTACGGCCACGGCCTGCGCCTTTCGGGCGATCTCTTCCGCGCTCGCCGTCGATGAGGACGATGACATCACGTAGACGCCAATGCCCACGATGGCAACTGCCACGGCAACAGCGACGCTTGAGAGTGCCAGCGACGAAGCCGGCCACCAGGGCCATCGCCTGGCTTTCGGGGGCGCGGGGGCTATCTCCTGGGATACCTTCGCCCACACCCGCTGCCTGGACGCATTTTCCTCTGTGTCCGGCGCGCCGGCTTCCAGCAACTGCGCCATACGGAGCAACTCCTGATCCTCCGGCGGCTCAGCGCCGGGATCGCGGTCCAGGAACCGCCTCAACTTCGCCGATTCTTCTTTCTCTGT
>DASSZB010000033.1:0-3696 GCA_035702935.1 Dehalococcoidia bacterium | reverse complement strand
ATGCGGCCAATGTTACTATCCCGCGCGCCGGGCCATCCATGGTGCAATTCATTCTTGGGATTCGTCGGCGATGTGAAAACTCATGAAGCTGGAATCGCCGCCGAACCCGTAGCGTTCGTACACGGGCCGCCCGGCAGCCGTCGCGCGGAGGGAGACGCTGATCGCCCCCGCCTCGCGCGCATGTTCCACCAGCCGCTCCAGCAGCGCGGAGGCCAGGCCCCGTCCGCGCCACTCGGGCACCGTATACATGTTCAGGACATAAGCGCCGATGCCCCGCAGGTTGCCTGTGTGCGGCGCCATGCGGTACACCCGGAGCCCGCTCGTTGCGACCATCGCGCCGCCGCTTTCCACAATGTAGGCCACGAATTCTCCCGTGGGCATTGTCTCTTCCATGTAGCTGCGGTTGGCTTCGGCCAGTGCCTTACCGCTGTCCGGGTCCACGCCGCCTCCGCGTGGACCGGCGACCTCCGCCATCATGGCCAGACGCAGGCGTACGAGCTGCTCGATGTCGTCGATGGTTGCCTGTCGGATGCTCCAGGGCGGGTGATCACCCACCGGACGGGAGTCCCTTCGGGCGATCATTTCTTGCTTCCGAGCGCGCAGAAGCCGTCTGCTCGTAGCGCCCGACGTGCTCGTCCAGCACGTGGGTTGGGATGGAGCGGAGGAGCAGGCCGGCGCCGATGACCACGATCAGCAGGTCGTCTGCGTAGCCGATGACCGGGATGAAGTCAGGCACGATGTCGATAGGCATGGCCAGGTACACGATCAGCGCGAGGGCGATCAGGCCGGGCAGGAACGACACGCGCCGGTCATTGAATAGCGCCAGCGCCAGCGAGAGCTTGTCCCTGAACCCCAGCCTGGCGATGCGCTTTGCCAGGCGCTTCTCTTCGGACGTCTGCACGCGCCACCAGAGGAAGGCGGCGATGGCGGCAAGCGCTAGCAGCGAACCGACGATGAGCGCGGCGAAAACCAGGAACCACGTGCTGGTATCCACATCCCGTATTCTATCGGACTGTTTCGAGCCGTCCCACACGGGAAGTGCATGGTCCGGCTCAGAAGACGTCGGCGAAACCGCGGGCGATGAGTAGCAGGCCGAGGCCGCCCAGTATGGCTCCGGCGATTACGCCAATGGCCCGCAGGTGCGCATCGCCGGCGCGCCGGCGCAGGACCGCCACGATGCCGGCCAGGATCACGAACCAGGTGGCGCTGCCGGTGAACACGCCTGCGACGGCCAGCGCTCCGCCGAGACCCTCCGGGATGCCGCCAGAGCCGAGGTCTGCGGAGGCCAGGATGCCGCCGGATATCGCCAACCAGGCGGCAATGGTCGATGGGTTCACGAGGGTCACGCTGACCCCCACGGCGTACGGCGCGCGGTCCATCATGCCCTGCGCCACGGACGTGTCCCCCGAAGTGTCCGAGTAGCCGGACCGCATGGAGTTGGCGCCCAGCAGCACCAGCACTCCGCCACCCACGAACATCAGGGCGGATTCCAGCCAGTCGGCCGCCGCCAGCAGCGGCAGCACGCCGGCGAGGGACAGCGCCATGTAAAGCGTGTCGACGGTCGCCGCTCCCAGTCCTATCCCGAGGGCGATGCGCGCGCCTCCCTTCAACCCCCAGCGCAGGCTCAGCAGGTTGACGGCGCCGGGCGAGGCGGCTACAGAAAACCCCGCCGCGAACGCAGGCGCCAGTATGCCGAGGACGGCCATCTACTCGTACAGCCGCTCCCGGATGTCCTCCACTACGTTCGTGCCGTCCAGTCGCAGATGCCTGGGGTTGAAGTCATTGTGGTGAACAGAGACCACGAGGCCAGCCGGGTCTTCGCCGACGGGTAGCGGCAGGCCGCAGACGCCGAACTGGTCCGTAGCCGCCTCTGCGACAACGCGCTGGTGCGGGGCAATGACCTGGACGGTGGCCCCGGATACAGGCTTCTTCTCTCCGCTGGCGTCGGCGTCGTTCTCCTGTACCGTCGCGGTCACGGTCCGGCCGTCGTTGGACGGCTCGACGATGACCTCCATGTCGATGAGGTAGACCAGCGGCGCCGGCACCACCGCCTTCAGCCCCGCTTCGAGCACCGCTTGCACCTGGTCCGCCGCGAGGTCCGTCTTGATCGGAGACATCCCGTGGTCGGTGGTGACGACGAAGAGGGTGCTCTCGTACAGCCCCTTCCGGTCCAGGAGCGACAGGATCTTGCCAATCCGCTTGTCCGTTTCGATCATGGCCTGGAAGATGCCGTCGCCGTGCGGGCCGTAGTCGTGCCCCACGGCATCTGTGACGGAGAATTCGTGGTACGTGAACTTCGGCGGCGGCATCTTCTCGTCGTCGAACAGGAGGAGCGCCTGCGACAGGCCGTGGATGTCCACCGCGGACGAGCGGTAGACGCTCTCCTGCCCGTCCTCCTTCCAGCGCGGACAGGTGTCGTCGCGGTTCTGGCGGCTCATTTCCCGGATCTTGTCGCCGTCCACGAGCAGGTCGCGCTCCAGCGTGGAGTGCTGGGCGCCGCGCATGCAGGGCTCGTTGATGGAGGCGGTGACCGCGCCCTCGTGCCCGTCCCACTTTCCGAACACCCTGTGCACGGCTTCATAGAACGTCTCGACACCGGTGCCGACGAAGCGGCCGGTGTCGAACTGCATGCCCTGCGGGGTCACGGTCTGCTTGGTCTCGCGGAGGTAATACGTGGGGTTGACCACGTCGTGGTGCCCGCACCAGGCGCCGGAGCCGAGCGCGTTGTGGCTGGGCCAGGTGATGCTGGGGAAGTTCACCGTCGTGCCGTACGTGAACATGGCTCCGGCCTCGATGATCCGCGCCAGGTTGGGGATCGATTCCCTGTCGCGCTCCAGCCGCTCCTTCAGCTCCGTGTTGCTGAGCCCGTCCAGCAGCATGATGTAGACCCGCTCCGGGCGCGAGCGCAAATCGCCGCCGGCTTCCGAATCGAACACCTCTTCGATAACCTTGCCGTCCTGGCGCTTCAGGTAAACATCCGGGCCAACGCCGCGCTCGGTGGAAGTCCGGCCGGTCGAGTCCATGCCGTCGATAAGCGGCATGCCGAGGAGCTTCGCCAGCGTCGGCGCCACGTCCACCTGGGCGCAGATCGCGTCCTTGCTGCCCGGCTTTATCCCAGGACCCGAAAAGACCAGCGGCGCTCGCGACTGGCAGACGTCCAGGGCGCCGTGCTGCCCCGGCTGGCGCCCATAGGCGTACGCCTTGGGGCTAATCACGAGGTCCGGCGCGTTCGGGCTGTCGAAGAGCTGCGCGAGGCGCTCGTAGGCAAGCGGGTGGCTGTAATGCTCCGGCTCAACGAAGGCAAGGTTGGGGTCGCTGGTGGCGTTCCCTGACCGGGCGCCGGCTTCCAGTTCCTCGGCGATGGTAGAGAGCATGGTCGGGTCCTGGTTGGCGATTGGGTTCTCGCCGATCTGCTCCATTAGCTCGTACCCGTAACCACCCGCCGGGTCAACAAAGCGCTGGAATCGCACCATGCCGCGGCGTGACCAGACCTCGTACGCGCCGTCGATTGCCTCTGCGTTGCCGTTATCGGTGTCGGGCAGGGCGGCGAAGCGGTACGTGGCGACGATATCGACCAGGTCGCCGTGCTGCGAGTCGGTGAGCAGAGCGATGATGGCGCGGTTGCCGGACTCCTCCTGGTTGGGGTCGAGCCCCTGGCCGCCGGGTCGTTCCGGTCCTGCGGTTTGGCGCGCAAGT